>NZ_JCBANT010000005.1:0-212921 GCF_059816125.1 Arthrobacter sp. 001422645
CACCGGCATCTCGAACCTGGGACAGCCCTGCCGCAAACACCACCGCCTCAAACACGGATCCGCCTGGACCCCCACCATGGCCACCAAGGACGAACCGCCGGGATGGATCTCACCGTCCGGCCGGACCTACCCCAGCGAACACCAGGACTGGGAACCACCCCACTGGCCCAACCAGGGCATTCCCCCTGATCCCGGCTGCGACCCCGACCTGGAACTGCCCATAGACCCGTTCCCGGAGTGGCACGTGTTCGCGGCCGCGCATGCACTTGGGAATGTCAATGCTGCTTGAGTCCACCTGTCCGGCGACCGCAGTATCAACGGGGACCACATCCTCCAAGGAGAGGGGTGCGCCGCCTCGTTCAGAATTGCGGTTTCGCGGGGCCCTGGTTGCTCTGCAGTAGCATGAACGGCAGAGTGTGACACCAGCGCTGCGGACGGGACGGCCCGTTCGTTTCGATCGGCACGGGGACGGCCTCGTGGAATGGGGGTCAACCCTTGGTTTCCTCTACTGCACGATCCGTTATCACGCCCGCCGCCACAGTCCGCGTCGTGGTCGGTTGGGGCGCCGTTCTCGGATTGGTGTTTGCCGGACCCCTGCTTGAACCGCCTGTTCCCACCCTGCTGCTTATTGCTGCACTCGTGCTCATCGTCGGAGTCGTTCTGGTCTGCGCCTTCGGGGTGGTCCATGAGGCTGAACATCTCGCCCACCGGCTTGGTGATCCGTATGGCTCCCTGGTGCTCACACTTTCGATTGTGCTGATCGAGGTGGTGCTCATTTCCGCCGTCATGCTTGGGCCTGGCGAGCACACCACCATCGCACGCGACTCCGTGATGGCCGTATCAATGATCATTCTCAACGCCGTGATCGGGCTCTCTGTCCTCGTCGGGGCGATCAAGCACGGCAACCTGGGCCATAACCGCACCGGCACTTCCTCGTATCTCGCCCTGATAGTCGTGCTCGTCTCGCTGGCCTTCGCCCTCCCGACCCTGATCGGGCGTGACGGCTCCTTCACACCCGGGCAGGCGATCCCTATCGTCGTGCTGACACTTGCCCTGTATGCCTTCTTCCTGTACCGGCAGATGGGCAGGCAGGCCGACGACTTCCGCGAAGTCGATCAACGCTTCGCCGCCGATACTGCGACGCGCGGCAGCGGCGCCGCCGTTCAGAGCCGCCGAAACGTCACCCAGGTCATCGCAGAGCACCGCACCGAGATATTGCTGCGGATCACGCTGCTTATCGTGACCGTCGTGCCCATCGTGCTGCTCTCGCATGACATGGCCACGCTCCTGGACGACGGGCTTGACCGCGTCGGTGCGCCGGTGGCGCTTTCGGGCATCCTGATCGCCATGATTGTTTTCCTGCCCGAGTCGATCACATCAGTGCGTGCAGCCTTGCAGGGTGAGATCCAGCGAGTCAGCAATCTGTGCCATGGAGCCCTGGTCTCCACAGTCGGCCTGACGATTCCCGCCGTACTCATCATCGGCGCCCTCACCGGACAGGCCGTCGTATTGGGCGAGTCGCCGGCCAACCTCTTGTTCCTCGGCGTCACTTTGATGCTGTCGGTGACAACGCTTGCCTCCAAGAAGGTCACTGCCATGCACGGCGCAGCCCATCTCGTGGTCTTCGCGGTCTACGGCATCGCTGTCTTTTCATAAACCCCGCGGCGAGGCTTTTCGCCCTGGCCATGTTTAGCTGGGCGTGTCTACGTAGCACGCGTTCTCATTCCCGAGCCAGGGCGACCGGTGGGTACGACGTTGACTAGTCGGCGTCGTCCGCAGCGCCGGCGTCCCGGCTTTCGTCCGCCAAGAGGTCGTCCGCCGGCCCTTCTTCAACGCCGGGTTCGGCGAACCAGAGTTTGGTCTCCCCGTACTTCCGTTCCGCGAACCGCTCCATACCTTCCGGCCAGGACGGTTCCGGGGCCCGGGACGAGCGCTCCACAACGACGACGGCGCCCTCGGCCAGGTGCGGGAGCAGCTTGGCCAGCACCCCGGCCAACGCGGGCTCGTCCAGGGGGTACGGAGGATCGAGGAAGACGAGGTCCCAGCGGACAGCGGCCTGGGTCCGCTCCAGGAACGATTCCACCTTGGACCGGTGCACGGAGACCACCTTGCGCCGCGCCACCGTGTTGACCAGGTCCGCATTGCGCTGGCAGACCTCGCTGGCCTTGCCGTCGGATTCCACCAGATCCACGGACTCCGCGCCGCGGCTGGCGCTTTCCACGCCGAGCGACCCGGAGCCGGCGTAGAGATCCAGCACGCGGGCGTCGGCGATGACCTCGAAAGCGTCCAGCCGGGAGAAGAGCGCTTCCTTGACCCGGTCCGTGGTGGGGCGGGTCAGGGATCCGGGGACGCTGACCAGGGTGGTTCCGCCGGCGGCGCCGGAAATGATGCGGCTCATGGGCGTGCCGCCTGGGACACATGCACGGATGCCTGGATTCTGTTAGCCGCGTTCAAGGAACGCCTCCTTTTCAGGATTGAGGTATTCGTCGATCGCCCCGGCCAGGTCGGGGTTCGCGCCCAGGGACGGGTCGGCGCCGACGATCTGCCAGGCGTCCTGCCGTGCCCGGGCAATCACGTCCTCGTGTTCCAGGACCCGCAGCAGCTTCAGCGTGGACCGGCCGCCGGACTGGGAGGCCCCCAGGATGTCGCCTTCCCGGCGCAGTTTGAGGTCCTCCTGGGAGAGCTCGAACCCGTCGGTGGTGGCAGCCACTGCCTCGAGCCGGCGGCGGCTCGGGTGGCCCGGCTCCAGCGTGGTCACCAGCAGGCACGTGCCCGGCAGCCCGCCGCGACCCACCCGGCCGCGGAGCTGGTGGAGCTGCGAGATGCCGAAGCGATCCGCGTCCAGGATCACCATCAGCGTAGCGTTGTGCACGTCCACGCCCACCTCGATCACCGTGGTGGAGACCAGGACCTTGGTCTGGTTGGCCGTGAACGAGGCCATGGTGTCGGACTTCAGGGCGGGGTCCTGCCGCCCGTGCAGCGGCGCGACGGGCACCCCGGCCAGCGCTGGTTCGTCCCGGAGCTGTTCGACGACGGCGGTCACCGACGCCAGTTCGCGCGCCCCGTTCTCCCCCTCGAGGTCCGCGGCGGAGGGTTCCGCCTCGCCGGGACTGAAGTCGCCGTCGTCGTCGGTGCCGATCTTGGGACAGACGATGTAGACCTGGTGGCCGGCGTCGATTTCTTCCCGGGACCGGCTCCAGAGCCGGCCGAGCCAGGCGGGGTGCTCGGCCAGCCCCACCACGTGGGTGGTGATCGGGGCACGGCCGGCCGGGAGCTCGTCCAGGATGGAGGTCTCCAGGTCACCGAACACGGTCATGGCCACTGTCCGGGGAATGGGGGTGGCGGTCATAACCAGCAGGTGCGGGGGTTTGCTGGCCTTGGACCGGAGCACATCGCGCTGTTCGACGCCGAAGCGGTGCTGTTCGTCCACCACGATCAGGCCGAGGTCGTAGAAGGAAACGTTGTCGCTGAGCAGGGCGTGGGTGCCGATCACTATCCCGGCGGTGCCGGATGCGGCGTCCAGCATGGCCTGTTTCCGGGCCGCGGTGGGCATGGAGCCGGTGAGCAGCGTGACCTGGACCGCGTCGGGGCCGAAGCCGCCCAGCAGCCCGTCCCGGGACAGCGGCCCCAGCGTGCGGCGGATCGAGTCGAAGTGCTGCGCGGCGAGGACCTCGGTGGGGGCCAGCAGCGCGGCCTGTCCCCCGGCGTCCACCACCTGCAGCATGGCGCGCAACGCCACGATCGTCTTGCCCGAGCCGACTTCGCCTTGGAGCAGGCGGTTCATCGGAGAGTCCTGCGCGAGCTCCGCGGCCAGGGTCTTGCCGACGGCGGCCTGGCCGGCGGTCAGCGTGAAGGGCAGCTGCCGGTCGAACGCGGTCAGGAGACCGTCCGCGGCGGGCCGGCGGGCGGTGGCCTCCTCGGCGGCCAGCAGGGCGCGGCGCCGGGCGAGGGCCGACTGGAGCACCAGGGCTTCCTGGTAACGGAACCGGTCCCGGGCGCGCTGCCAGTCCGGAGCGGTCTGCGGGGCGTGGATGAGCCGGTAGGCGTCCGCGACCGGCAGGAACTTCTCCCGGCCTGAGATCTCCGCCGGCAGCGGGTCCGGCAGTACCTCCAGGTCCACGGTGTCCAGCAGCGTCGCGATGACCTTCTGGATGGACCAGCTGGTCAGCTTGGCGGTGGCCGGATACACCGGGATGGGCATGGCGGCGAGCTTCTCCGGGTCCATGCCCGGGGTCTCCGGGTCCTCGTCAAGCAGCAGGAAGTCGGGGTTGGTCAGCCCCAGGGCGCCGCCGTACCGGGTGACCTTTCCGGAGAACATGGCGCGGCGGCCCGGCTGCAGCTCGGCCTTGGCCCGGAAGCCGTTGAAGAAGCTGACCTTCAGGGTGCCGGGAAGCCCGGTCCCGGCGTCGTCGGAAATGACGACGTCGGTCAGCGAACCGCGGCGGGCGCGCATGGCCCGGGTGCTGTTGGAGACCACCCGGGCAATCAGGGTGACTTCCTCGTCGAGCGGGACCTCGCTGATGGGGGTGAGTTCGCCGCGGTTCAGGTAGCGGCGGGGGAAGTAGTTCAGCAGCCCGCCCACGGTGGTGATGCCCAGGTGCTTTTCAATGACGGCCGCGGAACGCTTGCCGATCCGGCGTTCCAGGCCGAGGTGCATTTCGGCGCCGCCTACTTCTCCACCGCCATGCGCAGCGCTGTGCAGTTCAGCTTCCATGCCCGTCCGGGTTCCGCGGCGTGGCAAGCTCGCTCACGCTGATATCCGAGGGCTCGCCGAGGGAACGGATCAGGGTGACGGCGGGCCCGGCGTCCGGCACGTGAACGTGGACACGCCAGCGGTAGGCGCCGGACGCGTCAGGGGCCCCGCCCACCTGGCTCATGATGACGGAGTCGCCCATTTCGTCGAGCCGCTGGCGCATCATGGCGGCGTCGAGCGGTGACAGCGTGATGGTGCACATGACTTCCACCCCCTCGTCCCGCGGCATGGCGGCGTGGATGTGGGGGTCCTGGACGTCGTAGCCGTGCAGGCCGTCCAGGAGTTGGTCCTGGAGTTCCTCGCCCAGGACGGCGGAGCGCAGGCAGTCGAGGATCAGCAGCATCCCGACGCCGCCGGCGTCCACTACGTGGGCGGCGTGCAGCGCCTCCAGTTGGTCTTCGGTGCGGACCACTGCGGCGACGGCGGCGTTCACGGTGGCGTCAAGTGCCAGGCCGAGCGTGTGGTTGCTGTCGTCGCCGTCGTGCGCGGAGTCCACGGCGGCCGCCGCGCGTGCGCAGGCCTCCATCACGGACAGCATGGTGCCGGGAACCGGATCGCTCAACGCCGACCAAGCCCGGATCTGGGCACGGTTCAAGGCGGCGGCCAGCAGCGACGCGGTCAACCGGTGGTGGCCGGCGAGAGGCTCGGCCGCGGCGCAGAGGAACACGGCGAACAGGGTGCCGGAGTTGCCGCGGGCCTGCTCCATGGCGGCCTCGCCGGCCTGGGCCAGGACGGCGCCGACGTCGTTCAGGGCCGGATCCGGCGTGCCGAACGAATGCACTGTCGAATCTGCGCTGATCTGCGGCAACGCGGAGGTATCGAGGCTCTGGAGGACCCGGGCGGCCGCGCGCACCGTCAGGTACATGTTGGTGCCCGTGTCGCCGTCGGCCACGGGGAAGATGTTGATGGCGTTCAGGCGGTCGCTGTGGTTTCCAAGCGTCGTTTCTGCCTTGCTCAACCACCGCTTCATCGCTTGCGCGTTGGCGGTAATTTTAGTCTGCAAAGTGATCCCATCCCACAGTGTCAGCGGGCCTGCCCGCTATCTTGACGCCCGTGCTGTCCGTTGGTGCAGGGGCTTCTACCGAGCCTATCGCAGTGAAACCGTGAGGCAGCTGAACGCCCGCGGGAAATGCGGCGAGCAGTCCGTGGTCCTCCCCGCCGCCCAGGACCCAGGTCATGGGATCCATGCTCAGCAGGTCGGCGGCCGGCTGGAGCGGAACCGCGAGGTCCTTCAACGCTGCCGGGTCCAGGTTGAGGACGGCGTGGCTGGCGGACGCCATCCGTTGGCCGTCGCGGACCAGCCCGTCGGAAATGTCCATCAGTGCCGTCGCCCCGGAGTCCCGGGCCAGGGGTCCGGCCGCGAGCGGGGGCATGGGCCTGCACTGAGTGTCCAGCAGCCCGCGCTGCTCCCGGCTCAGGGCCTCGACGGGAGCGTCCGACTCCAGCAGCGCGAGACCCGCCGCGGCGCGGCCCACGGTGCCGGCAATCGCCAGAGTGTCCCCCGGCCGGGCGCCGGAGCGCAGCACCGCCGCGCGGCCGTCGAGGGTGCCGAGGATCGCCACGCTGACGGCCAGTTCGCGGCCCCTGCCGAGGTCGCCGCCGGCCACGGCGCAGTGGGGGGCGCCCAGGTCGCGGATGGCCTCCGAGAGCCCGTCGGCGAAGTCTTCCACCCAGGCGACCCGGGTTTCCGGGGGCATGGTGAGGCTGACGACGAGCGAGGTGGCGCGGGCGCCCATGGCGTTGATGTCGCTGAGGTTCTGCGCGGCGGCTTTCCAGCCGACGTCGTAGCCGGTGGTCCGGTAGCCGTTGTTCCACTCGAGCCGGAAGTCCTGGTCCGCCACCTGGGTGTCGATGCTGAGGACCGCCCGGCCGTCCGGGGCGGCCACGATCGCGGCGTCGTCCCCCGGGCCCAGGATCAGCGCCGGGTTGTGTTCCTGGCCGTAGTGCAGGCGCGGGAAGATCCGTTTCAGGAGCTGGGATTCGGAGAGCTCAGCGACGGTCAAGGGCGGGGCAGTCTGCGGTGAGGCGGGCTGTGGTTGCTCGTTCAGGGGCGGTTCGTTCAGTCGTTCAGGCACAGCCCCACGCTACCGCGACGGTCCGACGCCGGCGTCCTCCGGGTGCGTGCGCACGTCCCGCCCAAGGTAGTCGCGGAGTCTGGTGCCGGCCGACGGCGGGTGGAATCCCTGGGCCGCGATCTTTCCCAGTTCGAGCGTGCTGGTCTGCGGCCTGGGGGCCGCGGACTTGTCCTTGAAGTACTCCGCCGTGCTGACACCGGTCACCGCCGTCCGGGCTCCCCCGGTGAGTTCGTACACCTCCGCTGCGATGTCCGCCCAGGACTGGGGTTCGCCGTCGTTGCTGAGGTTGTACGTGCCAAAGGGTGCGCCCGTTGTGAGCAGGTGGCGGATGCCGGCGGCGATGTCCTCCGTGAAGCTGAGCCGTCCGACCTGGTCGTTGACCACCGATGGCTCCACCCCGCGCTCCGCCAGGGAGGCCATGGTCCGGACGAAGTTGCTGCCGTCACCGATGACCCAGCTGGTGCGCAGGATGTAGTGCCGGGGCACCACGCTGACGACGGCGTCTCCCGCGGCTTTGGTCTGGCCGTATACGCCCAGCGGTGAGACGGGCTCGGACTCCTCGTGTGTGGCGCGGGTGCCGTCGAAGACATAGTCGGAGGAGACGTGCACCAGGATCAGGTTGTGCTCGACGGCGGCCCGGGCCAGCCGGGCGACGGCGGTGACGTTGACTGCCCAGGCCGTCCTGCGTCCGTCGGGGGTCTCGGCGGCGTCGACGGCGGTATAGGCCGCTGCGTTGATGATGGTGGAGTAGTTCTGCCAGTTCCGGGCGCCGAAGGAGGCGTCGCTGCCCAGGTCGAACTCCGCCCGGCCGGCGAACTCGACCGCGGAATCGCCGTCGTACAGGTTCCGCAGGGCCTTGCCGAGCTGGCCGTCCGCGCCCACCACCAGGACTCTCCTGGGGGGCATCGGGACCACGTCGGCGAGGCGGGGATGGGCTTTGTCCTTGTCGGAGAGCTCAGCCAGTTCCAGCGGGATCGGCCAGGCGATGGAGGCCGTCTCGTCCGCGAGGTTCAGGAAGGTGTACTGTCCCTGGGCGTCGGCGGACCAGTGGTCGTTCACCAGGTAGGTGTAGGCCGTGTTGTCCTCCAGCGTCTGGAACGCGTTGCCGACGCCGCGGGGGATGAAAATGGCCTGGCCGGGGTCCAGTTCCGCGGTGAACACGGCACCGAAGGACGGCCCTTCGCGCAGGTCAACCCACGCCCCGAAGATCCTGCCCGTGGCGACGGAGATGAACTTGTCCCAGGGCTCCGCGTGAATCCCGCGCGTGGTGCCGGCCTTCTCGTTGAATGAAACGTTGTTTTGCACCGGCCGGAAGTCCGGCAGGCCGAGGGCCATCATCTTCTCGCGCTGCCAGTTCTCCTTGAACCAGCCGCGGTTGTCGCCGTGGACCGGAAGATCGTAGAGGACGACGCCGGGAATTGGTGTTGTGTGCGCTGCGAGCTTTTTCGAGAACTCGGTTCCCATCGTCTACTGGCCCTGTTCCGTGTACTTGGCTTCCGTGGCAGCCTTCTGCGGGCGCCACCAGTCCTCGTTGTCCCGGTACCAGGCGATGGTGGCCTCCAGGCCGGCGTCGAAGTTGGAGAAGCGCGGCTCCCAGCCGAGCTCCCTGCGGAGCTTCGTGGAATCAATGGCGTAACGCAGGTCGTGGCCGGGCCGGTCCAGGACGTGGTCGTAGGCGTCGGGGGCCTCGCCCATGTGCTTGAGGATCAGTTCAACGACGTCCTTGTTGTTCTTCTCGCCGTCGGCGCCGATCAGGTAAGTCTCGCCGATCCGGCCCCTGGCGATGATGGCCAGGACAGCGGACGAGTGGTCGTCCGCGTGGATCCAGTCGCGGACGTTCTCGCCCTTGCCATACAGCTTCGGGCGGATGCCGTCGATCACGTTGGTGATCTGGCGCGGAATGAACTTCTCCACGTGCTGGTACGGGCCGTAGTTATTGGAGCAGTTGCTGATGGTCGCCTGCAGCCCGAAGGAACGCACCCAGGCCCGGACCAGCAGATCCGATCCCGCCTTGGTGGACGAGTACGGGCTTGAGGGGTTGTACGGCGTGCTCTCGCTGAACCGCTCCGGATCGTCCAGGTCCAGGTCGCCGTACACCTCATCCGTGGAGATGTGGTGGAAACGCTTGCCGTGCTTCCGGGCCGCCTCGATCAGCGTGTACGTACCAATGATGTTCGTGTCGAGGAAAGGGCGCGGATCGTGCAGCGAGTTGTCATTGTGGGACTCCGCGGCGTAGTGGACCACGACGTCGCAGTCAGCAACCAACCCGTCCACCAGGGCTGCGTCGCAGATATCTCCCCGGACGAACCGGAAGCGCTCCCCCGGCAGGCCGGTGAGCGACTCGAGGTTGCCGGCGTAGGTGAGCTTGTCCAGGACCGTCACATGGTCCCGCCCCTGCGTCATGACATGGTGGACAAAACTGGCGCCGATGAAGCCTGCGCCACCTGTGACGAGTAGTCGCTGCATGACTCAGACCATACCTGTTGCGCTTGCCCCAAGAAACATAAAGGATGTGCCCATGCGCGGAATCATTCTGGCCGGGGGAACAGGATCACGGCTCCATCCGATTACCTTCGGCATCAGCAAGCAGCTTGTCCCGGTCTATGACAAACCGATGATCTATTATCCGCTGTCCACCCTTATCCTGGCCGGAATCAGGGACATCCTGGTGATCACGGCGCCGCGGGACTCGGACCCCTTCCGCCGCTTGCTGGGTGACGGCTCACAATTCGGGGTCTGCATCACGTACAAAGTCCAGCCGTCGCCGGACGGGCTCGCCCAGGCCTTCATCCTTGGCCAGGAACACATCGGCGGCGATTCCGTGGCCCTCGTCCTCGGCGACAACATCTTCTATGGCCCGGGAATGGGTACCCAGCTCGGCAAGTACGTCGACGTGGACGGGGGGTCGGTGTTCGGCTACTGGGTGCAGGATCCCGGGGCCTACGGCGTGGTCGAGTTCGACGACTCCGGCCGCGTGCTGACGCTGGACGAGAAGCCCGCGCTGCCGAAGAGCAACTACGCAGTGCCCGGACTCTATTTCTACGACAACGACGTCGTTGAGATCGCCGGCGAGCTGAAGCCGTCACCCCGCGGCGAACTCGAAATCACGGACGTCAACAAGGCGTATCTTGCCGTGGACAAGCTGCACGTCGAGATCCTCCCCCGGGGAACGGCGTGGCTGGACACGGGCACGTTCGACGACCTCAATGACGCGTCAAATTTTGTCCGGACCGTCCAGAAGCGGCAAGGATTGATCATCGGTGCGCCGGAGGAAGTTGCGTGGCGCCAGGGATTCCTCAGTGATGACGAGCTGCGGGCACGGGCCGAGCCACTGGCCAAAAGCGGCTACGGCTCGTATCTGCTCGGGCTGCTGTAGGCGGATCCCGGTCCCGGCCGCCGTCGGGCATGTTCGGCGAACCGTTTTCGCGGCGGAACGGGCCGCGTGCGAGACTCTTACTCATGCCCCTGCCGCTGCCAACCTTGAGTCCCCCGGCGGCTCGGATTGTTGCCTGGATTTCCGGGGCCGCCCTGGTCTGGCTGGTTCTGGCGGTTCAACTCTTTGTGAACGTGGATCCCCTGACCGTGCACCGGACCGACGCCGTGATCATGCTGGGCGGCGCGGCCTCCGAACGGCTTCCGGTGGCGCAGCAGATGCAGCGTGACTACAACATCCCCGTCCTGGTCCTGTCCCACACGGACACGCCCGGCAATGTTGCGGCCGACACTGCCTGCAACTCGGCTGCCTTCCCGAGTATCCAGCTCCTGTGCTTCCAGCCCGATGAGTACGACACGCGCGGCGAGGCGCGGGCCATCGGCAAAATCGCCCGGGCGAACGGATGGAAGTCCATCACGGTGGTGACGTCCAGCTACCACCTGTCCCGGGCGGAGCGCCTGATGGAGCAATGCACGACGGCGGACGTTCAGATGGTGAACTCCCACCCCCAGCTGAGTGCGGGGCAGTGGCTGCGGCGGTTCGTCATCGAGACCGGCGGGCTGCTGGATGTGTCCCTGCGGCCGGAATGCGCGGATCAGACGGATCAGAGCGTGAGCGACGCCGTCGGGGAAGAGCCGAATTATCGCTGAGTGACAGGTTCTTTGCCCAGGAGCTCTGAGATGAGTTCCATGTACTTTTCCGCCAGCTGCGTGTAGTCCGCGTGCTCCTTGACCCACTGGCGGCTGGCATCGGACCGGACCAGCCGTGAGCGGTCCGCGGCCAGTTCGCGCCACAGGGCGGCCACAGCCTCCGGGGTGCTGGGCACAATATCACCGGCATCCGCATCCTCGATGACGCGTGCGGCCTCACCTTTGACGATTGCGGTGACGTGGCGGCCGAGGGCCAGGACCTCGTAGGTCTTGGACGGGACGGTGGTCTCGAACGACTTCCAGTCATCGCGCAGCGAGACAATGCAGGTGTCCGCCGAGGCATAGCGGTCCATAACGTCCTGGCCGTGCAGCGACGGATGGAACGTGACGGGGGCGCCGAGTTCGGCGGCCAGTTTTTCCAGGGCAGGGCTTTGGGTGCCGTGGCCCACCAGATGCAGGTGCATGGCATCGCCCACTAGGGCGCTGGCGCGGATGACGACGTCGAGCCGCTGGCTTTCGCCGTGGTTTCCAAGGTAAAGCGCCTCGAAGACATCCCGCTCCGGGTCCGGGGATCCCAGGGACGGAATGGTGTCAACGTGGAGGCCGTTGCTCACGGTTTTGACATTTTTCAGCCCGCGCGTGCGCAAAGTGTCGGCGAAGCCCTCCGTTACCGTGACCACCAGGTCCGCACGCTTCTGGACGAACTCCACCGCCATTTCGACGACGCTCTTCACGCGCCCGCGCACCATGCGGGAGTCCCGGGCCAGGTCCGGCCAGGCGTCGCGCATTTCAACGATGAGGGGAACGCCCCGAAGCCGGGCCAGCAGGTACCCCGCGGCGAGGATCGGCAGGCTGGGCGCCGTGGCGATCACCACGTCGGGCCGGCGCGTCAGGAGGCCCAGGGGCACGGACATGGCGGCGGAGAAGCACTGGTCCAGCAGTCTGGCCAGGTGGGAGTTGCCGTGCGGCAGGTATGGCACCCGCCGGATCAGCTCGGTGAACTGGCCCTTTTGCCGCCGGAAGGCGCGTCCTGCCAGGTCGGCGGGAAGCTCACGCTTGCCCACCGGGAAGTGCGCCACCGGGGTCACCACGTCGAATTCCCAGCCGTAGGCGCAGAACTCCCTCAGCAGGGCGGTCCACCGGCGCTGCGGCGGGCTGTTTTCAGGCCAGTAGGAGTGTGCCAGCAGGGTCACCCGTGTGGCTCGGGGGAACGCCCCATGTGATGTTTTCAACAGCTCCCCCAAAGCAAGTGCAGTTCGGTTCGTCGTGGTGTTCGTCATCGAACCTTTGCGTGGGCACCGCCAGGAGACAGCGGCGCCAACGCGTAATCATACATGTTCGACCGGACGTTGCCGCACGCGGGATGGCGCGCCGCAGCACGGCATATGCGGGTTCTGTCCGCGTTAGGGCGTTTTGGTGAGCCCCGCGTCCTGCACGTAGGAACCGAACGAATCGTCGGCCAGGGCCTTGCTGATGCCGGCGATCGCGGCGTCGTCGCGCAAGACAATCGACTGGCCGTCGGTCGAGGTGCCAATGCCTTGGGTCGGCAGCGTGAAGCTGACCACGTCCGAGCCGCGGACGTCGCGGAGCCCGAGGGCCAGGCCACCGGCGGCCGCGGCGTCAAGCGACTCGTCGGTGCTGATGTACGGCGAGACGTTGTCTACCAGGCTGCTGATTTTCCCGGGATTGGTCAGCGTCTCGGCCGTGAGGAACTTGGCCATGAGGGCTTTAAGGAATACCTGCTGGTTCTTGACGCGCTGGTAGTCGCCGTCGCTGAACGCCTTGCGTTCGCGGACGAAGGCCAGCGCCTGTTCGCCGGTCAGCTGCTGCTTGCCCTCGGCGAAGGAAAAATCGTTGGTGTTGAACGCCATGGGCACGTTGACGTTGACCCCGCCCAGGGCGTCGGTCATTGCCTTGAAGCCTTCGAAGTCGATGACGGCCACGTGGTCCAGCCGGGTGTCGAACATCCCTTCCAGGGTCTGCACCACCAGCGGGATGCCGCCCAGGGCCATGGCGGAGTTCATCTTGGCCTCGCCGTGGCCGGGAATCTCCACCCACGTGTCGCGCATGATGGACATCATGTAGATGTTCTTGCGGTCCGCGGGGATGTGGACCCACATCATGGTGTCCGAGCGCTGGTCCGAGGAGTCGCCGGCCTCCGCTGATCCCAACGCCGCCGCGCGGCTGTCGCTGCCCAGGAGCAGGAGGTTGGTGGCACCTTCCTGGACCTTCGCGGGCCGGCCGGCATCGTCCGGGAACGCCTGTTCAATTTTCTGGGACTTGGAGTTGAAGCTGCTGGCCAGGTTGAAGGCGTAAACCCCCGCACCGACCGCTACGACCAGAAAGAACGCCACGATGCCCAGGAGCACGTTCCGCGCGGTTCTTTTCTTCTTAGTCCGGGGCCGCTGCGGCTCCTCGGAAGGAGCCCGATTCTCGGCGACAAAGACCATGTGATGCTTCCCAACGTTTCCAGCAGAGGACAAAAATTGCTCGGCCCAGTATGTCACGGCCGCTCTGGAGAGCCGAGCTTAACCCGCGCTGCGCCGCTGGCGGAGCAGCGTACGACGGCGGTCGTCCAGCCGGTTGCCTCGCCTCTCCCGATGAGCGCCGTGGTCTTGGCGCCGGGACAGTGGCTGCGGGGGGGGGGTGGTCACTGAATTCTGGGCCCAAATGATCCATCGCTGCGTCCGAAATGCACAGCACGGGGGCAGTGATGCAAGAATTGATAGGGACGCGACTGACGTTCCGGTGACCCGGTTGACGCAGGACAACCGACTTAACCCGATCAGAAGAGGAGGAGTACGCGGTGAACGAATCCAACGACGCTCCCCCGCTGATCGCCGCTCCGCGCCATCTGCGCAGGCGGTTCCTGCATGAGGAGATCGCCGACGAACTCCTCGTACCGGGTACCGAGCCCCTAGCCTTTCCTGCCAGCCCAGCGTCACGGAAGGCGGTCGACCGCCCAGCCAAGCCAGCGCGATCCAGTTACGCGCGGAAGCGCCTAGTGGCCCTGGCTCTCGTGGTGGTAGTTTCCCTGACCATCCCGGTGCTTATACTGGCGCTTGTACTGGCCGGCTGAAGCTAGCGCCCGCCCCATTCGTAGGTGCCACCGGTGCGAGCCATCAGCAGCGACCCGGATTTACTGTTCGGACTGCGGGTCGCATAGGATTCATGGGTCCGCGGCCTAAATCTTTCGGGGGAACCTCTATGCCCATCATCATGCCCATTTATGGCACTCGTCCCGAGGCCATCAAGATGGCTCCCATCGTCGCCGCGCTGCACGAGTCTGAGCTCTTTGATTGTGTGGTGACCGTCACAGGCCAGCACCGCGAGATGCTGGACCAGGTCAACGAGCTCTTCGGCATCGTGCCGGACCACGATCTGAACATCCTGCAGCAGCGGCAGTCACTGTCCGCCATCTTGACCCGGACCATTGACGGGTTAGACAAGCTGTTCGCCGAGAAGAAGCCTGACGCCGTGATTGTGCAGGGCGACACCACGACGTCGACCGCCGGGGCAATCGCTGCTTTTTATCACGGGATTCCCGTCGTGCACGTCGAAGCGGGTCTTCGCAGCGGGGACCTCTTCTCCCCGTTCCCGGAGGAGGCCAACCGCAAGATCACGAGCCAGATTGCCAGCCTCCACCTTGCTCCCACCAGTGTCAGCCGGGCCAATTTGCTCGCGGAAGGCATCAACGCCAGCGACGTCGTGGTCACCGGCAACTCGGTTATCGACGCCCTCCTGACGACCGTAGGTAAGCAGATCCCGTTTACCGACCCTCAACTTGAGGAGCTCGCACGTAGCGGTCGGAAGATCCTGCTGGTGACCACCCACCGCCGCGAGAACCAGGGCGATGCCATGCGCGGAGTGGGTCGTGCGTTGGCACGAATCGCGGACGCCGAACCTGACATGGTGATTGTCTTGCCGGCGCACAAGAACCCCGTTGTGCGGGAGGCAGTGCTCCCGGCCTTGGAAGGCAAGACGAACGTTATCGTCACGGAGCCCCTGGCTTACGGCGAATTCACGCGTATGCTGTCGCTCGCCCACATCGTACTCACCGATTCAGGCGGAGTGCAGGAAGAGGCACCGAGCCTCGGCAAGCCTGTCTTGGTGATGCGGGACAACACCGAACGTCCCGAGGCAGTCGACGCCGGAACGGTGACCCTGATCGGTACCGACGAAGAGCGCATCGTGAAGGAAGTGGACCGGCTGCTGAATGACCAGAATCACTTCGATTCGATGGCCAACGCGGTGAACCCCTACGGTGACGGCATGGCAGCGGCCCGCACGGTCGCCGCCATCGCGCATATGCTCGGCCTGGACAGCCGTCTTCCTGAGTTCGGTGAAGTCGAGCCGAGCGACATGGCCGTGCACGTCTAAAACTTGCGCCCGTTGCCCCGCGCAGCCCTGATAAGCGAGGTCGAGTGGGGCAACGATCGTGTCCGCGACGAGCGGCTGTCCGTGACCTGCGCAAGTTCGTCTACTGAAAAGCCAACAACCAAGTGTCCCTCTGTAACCAGATTGCTGTGCCTCCCCGCATGCCGTGGTAGTCCATCTCGTTGACGAGCGCTCCGCGGCCAGTTTTTTGGGACCCAGAGCTACCTTTCGGGCTGCCGCCCCGAGGTAAACAAGCGTTCGCAGGCTACGCATCCCGTTTGAGGCTCGCGGAGGCAAGAACACTAAGTCGCTCGAATACTAGGGCTTCTCGATTACACGAGTTGGGCTGGTTCCCTACAGCACTTTTGAGTCCAGCCACAGTGCCGCTGGCACTAGGCCGACGTCGCCGCTATTGGCGTGCAATTTCCGCTCTGGAATTGGGAACAGAGACTCAGGCCCAATGCGTGGTGAATGCCTCGATCGAAGTGTCCGCGTCCTGTCGGCGGAAAACCCTGGCCCTCACATGGCCTTCGTTCGGGGACACCACAAACGAGAATTCCACCTCCCCAGAGTACGGACGTCGTTCGAGGACTGACTTCTTTCCAGAGAGGTGAACGGCGAGTTTTTCGCCCTCTGCGGGCCAGCAACGCAGCGTTACCTTCTCCCGCGTGCGGGTGAATGAGTAGGGCAATGGTTCCTGCCATGCGCCGTTCTCAAGATCCAGCGCCTCCGCGGCCAACAAATGTTTGAAGACCCACCCGATCTTGCTGTGGGGTACGCCGGGAAGGATCAGGCTTGAAACCGAATATCCCGCTGCCCGTGCCTCCTCCGTGAGCGGACGCACGTGGGATTTCAGGTGGTGATCCCTCGAACCAACCGCCACTCGAATGGAAGTCCGCCGTTGCCCCCGGACCAGAATTTCCTTGGCCCCGTGGTTTAGGGACTGTCTCGACTCGTCAGACGCGTTCCCAGCCATAAAATCCAGGATTCGAGGGGCTGCTTTGAAGAGATAGTCGCCCACCCGGTACTGCGGGGCGCCCAGCAGCACTCGTCCAACGCCCAGCGTTACGCCGTGCAGAAGGGCGGCTGTGCCCCCTTTGGATGACCCGGCAAACATGACGTCGTTCAAATCGACGCCCAGCTCATCGACCAACTTGGCCAACAACCTCTGCGTCTCATGGAAAATCGAATCGTCCCCGCGGTCCAGCCAGTAGTAGGACCCCTGGCTGCCAAAGTCATCCACAACGAACGCCTTGGCTATTGTATTGCCCTTAACCGAGGCTCTGTAGTTGAAGGTGAAGTCATACTCGGCCCCGATAGCTGAAAATAGGACGAGGAGCTTTCTGGGAGACTGACCGGTGACAGGACTGTCCAAGATGTAGTTAAGGGACCGTTCGGAGTCGTGCCTGCGCCAGCCGAGACCGGGCCGCCCCACTCCCCGATCCTTCAACAAGAATTTTTCGAATCTCAGGTCAATCCTGAGCTCGCCACCGCGCCCGCGGAGTTCTATGCGCTGGCTGGGTAGCGACGTCTCCGAAACAGCGACGGTGGCAGCCAACGTCGATTGGACGTGCAGTTCCGCCACCTGCACTGCCTCACACCAGAAGGCGACGCTGTGTCCGTGAGCCACCACTCGGACTCCCGAGGGTACTGCAATCTTCAGCCCCCAGGGATCTTCCGACGCAACGTGGCAACCCACGGAAAGGCCGTTACCCCTCTCGACTGCTATCACTGACGGCCCGGCAGTCTCCCCAAGGCTGGCGACTGGACCCAGCCCTTCTCGTACTGCTGCTTCAAACGAACGAGCCAGGAAGCTCTGGGCAACGATGTGTTCCGTTGCCAAGCTAGCGTCCACCGTCAGTTCCCGCCGCTGCTCCCAATATCGCTTCGCAGAGCGACGCGAGGACCTCCGGTTTGTTGAATCGTCCTTCAACAAACGACTTGGCCAGCAAGCCTGCTTCACGCCAGCTCTCAGAAGAGGAGTTAGCCGAAGTGATCTTTTGCACCATGTCCGGGACGCTGGCCGCCAGCCAAGACGTCGGGTAGATCTGGTCCGATCCCGGCCATGCAAGGCTGACGGGCATGGCACCCGCGGCCGCACCATCCGCAAGGGTCAGGTGGAACGATTCAAAGTCGCTCACGGAGAGCACGATTCCGATCTTTTGGTACCAGTCGGCCATGTCGTCACCGTGTGGGTCAAAGGTGACGGCGCCCGCCAGATCGGGATCGGAGTTGATCCTGTCGTATTGCTGCTCGTAGTACCGCATTTCCGCAGGGCGGTTTGCCATCCAGGCGAAGTCCTCCGGGCGTTTACCTTTTATGAACAACTGGTAGCGAGGCTCCACAGCTCGCAACGCCTTGAGGACATCCAGCGCCCGGTCGACATGCTTCTGCGCCGGCACTATCCCCACCAATCCGATATGGAAACGTACATCATCGGTCTTGGCGGCCTGTGACACATCGGTGTCCACGGGGTTCGGCACGACGATTGACTTGTTTCGCGGCACACTGTGGTCGCGCACCGCGATGTCGGCGATGTGCTGGCCAACAAAAATCACCGAATCGACGTTCTTGTAGGGAATGTCCTTTAAGAAGGGCCTGAAGAGTTCCTGGGAGTGCACCCTCGTCACCAGCCGTTGATGCGCAAGCTTGTTGGAAGCGAACCACAGGGCATTTCCAAGTGCCCACTCACAGAAGACGACATCAGCGTCTTGGAGCAGGGCTCGGCTATGCTCCGCGTCATGCTTATTGTGGTCTAGCCAGCGATCAATAAGGACATTGTGTCCGCGTCGCTCAAGCTCATCGATTATTCCCTTGGCAAACTTCAAGTCATGGCCAGCAACCAACACCGTCTTGCTGGGCGCAACGCTTTCAGTCTGCAATTTCGGCTCTCGAGCCCGCATTAGTAGACGGCGCAATGTGAGATCTGATGCCGAAGGGGCCGGGTTGACGGCCTCGATCCGTGGGAGCTCTTCTACGGAGCGCGCATGTTGTGCCAGTCCCAACCCGCGCGAGTTCAGTTCGGCCTCGGTAAAGCCGATGCTGTTCCAAGTCCCGAACGTAGCGGCCGTAAGGAGATCTTCGAAGACCGTTCGATCGTTGAGGACGGAGGGGAAAGAGCCCAGGAACGATATCCCGGCATCCGTTGCCTGCTCAAGAGCGTGGGCAAAGTCTTCCACTTTCCTGACCGTGCCGGAATCGGTCGGATCCACGGGACTGAAGACGAGGCTAGGCTGAACGGTCTGCAGCCTAAGTGCGTCGAGCTTCTCAGGCGTGGCCTCGGTGAGGAATACGGCGTAGGAGGGGGCTTCCGGCGCTCGAACCACCAAGCCGGCGGTGCGGAGCACGTAGGCCAGACGGTGGGCTGCCGTGTGCGCGCGGTGGATGAACCTATAAGCCAGCCAGGCGTCCCGTGCCCGAATGTCCTCGTTGGCCATCCATTCACTCATGAGAAGTTCGGCTTCGTCCTGCCCTTTGATGACGGGGACCAAACCGTTCAGGACCTCTTCCACTCCCCTGCCAGTGCCACTGACAACAGCACCTCCTGAGGCCGCGATCTCCATGACTCTTCGCGAGAACATAGTGGGAGATGCATCTACCGAGTTCACGTTGACGTGGACGGGGTGCGCTTTGTAGGCGTCCACCATGTCCGGATAGCTAAGCCCGCCCCGAACAAAACCTTCGAGTGCAGCCGGGAATCGGTAAGGACTGTCGGGATTCAGATGTTGGCGGTCGTAGATTGCAAGTCCGAAGTCCTTGGCGGCGGTCAACAGTCGGGACAGTTCGACAGAGCGCTTGGGGTACTTTTCTCCATAGTACGAACCGGCGTAGGTGACGGCGTGCTCGTAGGGCCGCTTGGATGGCAGGATGTTGTGCAGCAGAGGCTGAGCATAAAACGCCAAGGAAGCGGCTGTCTTGAGTCTGTCGCCTGCGCCAGACAAGTACTGTCGGATGCAGCCGGCGTCAGTGGTAAAGACGTGATCAAAGTGCTTCGCTGTGACCCGGAACCTGTTGAAATGCACAGGGTCTTCCTTGTTCCAGAAAATCGTCGGCACACCCCGGGCGTTGCAGTGGGAGAGCAACGACTTGAGGACTGCGAACGGTTCATCCCCGTAAAAGCCGACTTTTCGGTGCCACAGACCTTCCACGCCCTCCCATGCTGACTCCACAAACAGCGCATCCACCGGTTGGGCTTTCAGCTGATCGCGCCACGTCTCAGGTTTGAGGACAACGAAGTTCGCTTCGGGGAGGAGGCTCTCGAGGGTGAACTGGTCGGCAATGATGCCGATCGTCTGGGTCTTGAGTTCTGGCGTATCATCAGCTCGGGAGTCGACCTGGACGGCCCGGTGCGCGGCGGCGGCTGTTTGCGCCGTAAGCGTCCACGTCCGCTGCTCCAACGTCCAAAGCCGCGCCCGGCGGCCCATCCCCGTTCGAAGTTCAGGGTCCGCGACGAGCCGTGCCAGCGTGTCTGCCAACGAGTCGGGGTTGCCGGGCTGGCAGAGCAGAGCCCGCTGCTGACCTTCACCGGCTAGGTCACGGGAGGGGCCCAAATCACTGAGGACGACGGCTTTTCCACTTGCCATCGCCTCGAGGGGCTTGAGCGGCGATACCATTTCCGTCACCGGAAAACGGCGACGGGGGCAAGGCATGATGTCGAATAGGCTCATGTAGTCTGCGACAGTCTTCGCTGGCACTCTGCCCGTGAAGACAACGTGTCCGTCGATTCCAAGCTCTTGGGCCGTCTTCTTGAGCTCGGGCAGCTGTTTGCCGTCCCCGACGATCACCAGTCGCACGTCGAGCTCCCGGCTCAACAGGGTCTTTGTGGCGGCCAGGAGATCGCCGATGCCTTCGTAGGCAACCAGACTTCCGGCGTACCCGATCACAATCGATTCATCCGTCAGGCCAAGCTTGTCTCGAAGGGCACGCAAGGGCGGCATGGGCTTGAACTTGTTCGGGTCGACCGAGTTCGGCAGGAGGCCAATGTTTGACTTTGTGGCGCCGCGACGGACCAGTTCGTCGCGGACCTGATCGGTGATCGCGAGTACCTGATCCGCCTGCTCGACCACCAGGGTCTCGAGCGTGACGGCCAGTCGGTACCGATCGCTTTGCGCCCACCACGGTTTGTCGGAGAGCTCTGTAATTTCCCATATCCCCCTGACTTCGTAGACAAAAGGAAGTCCAAGGCGGCGAGCGGCCATCAGCGCCGGGAGGGCTGTTACGTTGTTCGACGCGGCATGGATGACGGCCACTCTGTTCCGTTGCGCTTCCCGCACATAGACGTCCGCAGCGTCCATCAAGTAATGATCCAGACGGTCAGAACTCAGATCGGGGCCGGGGTTGAAAATGTGCGGCACGCCCGCGATATTCCGCTCCAGGCGGTGCTGTCCGGGGGCCGAAACGTCAGTAGCCGAGTCCCAGGGATAGCCCGGTCTCGCTACTACGACGACGTCCTCACCGCCGGCACTGAGACCCCCGACCAGGCCAGCTGTCCTGGTCGAATAGCCGTTGCTGTTGAAGTGCCCGGTGCTGTGCGCGCAGTACATTACCCGGCCGCGCTCAACCAGATACCCGGGGTTGGGCTGTCGCGGAGACAAGTTGATTCCCGATTGCAGGAGGGCGTCCTGGCCGAGTATGTTGTCCAGGATCCGCCGTTCGGACACTGAAACATCGGCGAGAAGTTCGCCGTTTGCCAGGATTCTGGCTGCTGGAGACGTGATGGCGCCCCGGACGAAGTACTCATGCGACACCAGCTTGAGCAGGGCGCCACGCGAGGGAGCATCTTTGAACTCGGTTTCAAGCTGTTCAAAGGTGCGAGCTGCATCCGGTGTAGAGGAAACAGGAGTTGGCTGAGTCGTCTTTGGGGCAGCGCCCGCAGGCTCGGGACTACCGTGGCCTGCGGTGGGACGAATCGACGACGCTAGTTGTGCTGGAAGTCGCCGGAGCGGTCGCATTGGGCCGATGATGAGTTTCCCCACACGAAGGCTTGTGGACTTCCGCAGCCTCTGCAGCGTCGACTTGAGTTCGGCATTTTCCTGACTGGAGGCCGAATACTTCCTCTTGAACTCATCCCGTGCACGCTGCATCGCGCGCAGGCGTTTGTCGAGGTCGTCGATTTTTTGCAGCTGGCGGGTTGAGCGCTTAACCAGCCGTTCGTAGTCCTGAATCAAGGCTTCAATATCCTGCATGTAGCGCTTACGTTTAGCCAGATTTACGGCCGATGTCTGCGCCACTTCATCAGAATGTTTCATCTAGTCCCTACCCCGCCTGTCCCTGTCTGGACGCGCTTCCTACTGCCAAATACCGCGGGTGTCGATCAGCGGTTTGCCAGCCACGGCGCTGAGGTCCATCTCCTTGAAATCGTCGTGGTCGACCAGGAGCAAGACGGCGTCCGCACCGGCAACGGCCAGGTCCAGATCGTGCAGCGAAACATTGGAAAGACTGTTGAGCTGACGCGGGAGAACGTCCACATGCGGTTCCACTACGAGGAGTTCTGCGCCGTCCAGCTTGGCACTGAGCTTTTCCACGATGGCAACGGCGGGTGACTCGCGGAGGTCATCAATGTTCGCCTTGAAGGCGAGCCCCAAAACAGCGATCTTCGGCGATACGGTCTCCCCGACAGCCTCCTGCACTTTCTTCACCACCCAGTCGGGTTTCGAGTCGTTGGTCTCGCGAGCCTGCCGGATTAGCTGCGCTTCCTCCGGGGCAGCGGCCACGATAAACCAGGGATCGACGGCAATGCAGTGGCCGCCCACGCCGGGACCCGGCTGCAAAATGTTGACGCGGGGGTGGTGGTTCGCCAGTTTGATGAGTTCCCAGACGTTGATGCCCAGCTTGTCGCTGATCACCGAAAGCTCGTTCGCGAAGGCAATATTGACGTCCCGGTAAGAGTTCTCCACGAGCTTGGCCATTTCCGCCGTGGCTGCGTCGGTAACGAGGATCTCGCCCTGGCAGAAGACGGCGTACAGTGCTTTGGCGAGCTGGGCTGCCTCCGGAGTCAAGCCTCCGACAATGCGGTCATTGGTAACAAGCTCAATCATGATGCGGCCGGGCAGCACACGCTCGGGGCAGTGGGCCACGTGGATGGAGGGCTTTCCGCCTGCTCCGTCGAGACTCAGGTCAGGTCGTAGGCTGACGAGGTAGTCGCCCAGGAGCTGCGTGGTTCCAGGAGGTGACGTGGACTCCAGAATGACGAGCTCTCCACCCACAAGCCGGGGTGCGATGCCCCGCGCTGCCGCCTTGATATAGGTGACGTCAGCTGTGTGGTCGGCGTTAAAGGGCGTGGGGACGGCAACGATGTACGCCTGGGCGGAGGGCGTCTCGGTGGATGCGCTGAGCTTATGCTGACTCACGGCGCCTGCTACGTACGATGCGAGGTCTGGTTCGACGAAGGGAACTTCCCCGCGGTTGACCGATTCGACGGTGCCCGGATTAACGTCCACGCCGATGACGTGGATGCCGTTGCCGGCAAGAATCGCCGCGGTGGGCAGGCCGATGTAGCCCAAACCGATGACAGCTACTGTTTCAATGGTATTCAAGGAGAACCCCCACTCAGACAGAGACTTGATCTCTGTAATTTCCAAAAAATTTCAATACACCGCTGGCCAGCAACTCCGCGTCGCTAATCCGCCAGGTGTGGCCTGCGGAGGCACGTTGTTGACAGTAGTTGAACCTGTCGGACGCGTAGACCGCGGCTCCGCCAGCAACGACGTCACGAAGAAAGCGTGTATCTTCTCCGCTGCCGATGGCGGCAAAAGGGCTGCTGCGGAAGACTTCCGCGGATCCCATGATTGTGGGGCCCATGACCGTCCGAGTATACCGGTGCTCCCACTCGGGAAAGCGAAGCAGTGTTGCGTTCCGGTCCGCGAGATACATGTAGTGGGCCTGTTTACCCACCACCTCCGCGCCTGAATAGTCCAAAGCGAAAAGTTGGTCGCTGAGGTAATCGGCGGCGTAAAAGTCGTCATCGTCCATCTTTGTCAGGACTTGCCCGGCCGCCGCTGATACGCACATATTCAAGCACTCCCCCAGGGAAACGTGGGCCTCCGCTGTAAGTAATGTCACAGCTGGAACGCCGAACTGCTCCTTCAGGAGACGGACCCTTGCGCCGTCCGCTGTGAAACCGTGGGTCAGCAGCACCAACTCCGCGTCGACGTCGCGCTGGCTTCCGACCGTCTGGAAGATATACTCCAGCTGCCAGGGCCGAATCGTCGAAACCAGGATCGACACCGTCGGGCGCCGCTCCTGCAGGGACAGCCCTGGAGCGACGGCGGCCAGTATTTGCTGACTCCTCACCCGGTAGGTGTGGTCCTGCCAGATCCTCCGCTGGCCGCGGTGGAGTTGGCGCTCGCCCAGTTCCGGGTTCCGGTGCAATGCTCGCAGGAGGTGCTCGGCTTCCTTCTCTGTGGCAACCGTGAAGATCTCATCAGGGTTGAAATGAGTCCCGATCGCAGCACTGGGTGTGGTCACTACGGTGGACCCGCTGGCGATGATCTCGAATATTCGCCGTGAGCACATGGATGGGGAATCCACGACAGAATTTACGTTCAGGAATGTCTTGTAAGCCTTGTAAGCGGTGAGCATCTCCGGGTAGTCAAGGGAACCCACCACTCGTTCAGCGAAGGGCTGCGGAAACTGGTACTTCGGTTCGCCGCCCATTTGCCGCGAAAAGATCTCGAGGCCCGTCCCCATGGCGTCCGACGCAGATTCGGCCGCTGCGAGCAGCAGATCCAGTTGCTCCCGGCGCTCAGGGTATTTCTCGGTGAAGTACATACCGCCAAAGGCCACATCACGGTCGTGCCAACCATACTTCGGGCGGACCGGATTATGAATCAGCGGCTGGGCAGCGAACGGCAGCACTGCCACGCGGTCATGACCGAGGTCATGGAAGTAATCCACGATCTTGTTTGCGTCGCTCGTGAACACGAAGTCAAACAGCTTGGCCGCCGCGAGAAAGTCATCGTAGTGGGGCGGATCCTCCTTGTTCCAAAAGACAGACGGAATCCCCTGTTCGCGGCACCACGCCGTCAACTGGGCCAATGGTGATGACTCTGCATGTTCCTTGCCGACGATCTTCCCGGCCCATTGCCCCTTGTTCCCGTTCCAGGCTGACTCTACGAGCAGGAGATCAAAGGGGCTATCCGACAACTGCTCCAGCCACGAGCGTGGCGACAACGGGGTGCACTCCCATTCCGTACCGAAGGCCAGCGCCGAAAAGTCGTCGAGCACCACAGCAGCCCGCACCGCCGCCACGGACCCGGAGCGGGACGAAGGTATGGTCGATGACCGGAATTTAAGGCGTCTGTTCTTGCCGCGCCCAACCCAGACGCCTTCGGCGCCCCGGACGGTGTCAAGCTTCCGGTGACCCGCCTCAAATGCTTCTCTTGCGAGCCATGTACGCACCTGCTGCGGGCCACCAGATCTGAAATGCCAAAGGAGTTTCCGCAGCGAACGGATATCCGCCTTCACGCCTTTGACCGCCTAGCGGAGTTGCGGTCGGTTACGTCGGCTACTTCCAGATCGTGGATCATGCGCCTGCGGAGCTTCATGGCGCCGAACCGGTCTCCGGCCGCAAGCTTTTGCGTAAACATCCGATACCACTTGATGACCTCGGCCGGCTCCCCGTCGGA
This sequence comes from Arthrobacter sp. 001422645, assembly GCF_059816125.1. Taxonomy (NCBI): domain Bacteria; kingdom Bacillati; phylum Actinomycetota; class Actinomycetes; order Micrococcales; family Micrococcaceae; genus Arthrobacter; species Arthrobacter sp. 001422645. The sequence continues at coordinate 24,915 of NZ_JCBANT010000005.1, forward strand.
GACCAACTCTCCCTGGTCGATCCAGATGGCTCTGTTGCAGAGGTCGGCGATCGTCGGCATGCTGTGGCTCACCAAGAAGACGGTTCCGGCTTGGCCAAGCAGCTCCAACATGCGCTTGCGTGTTTTGTCTTTGAACTGTGCGTCGCCAGTATTCAGTGCTTCGTCAATGATGAGGATTTCCGGGTCGATGCTGGCGGCAATTGCGAACCGGAGTCTCGACCCCATTCCCGCTGAATACGACTTCATCGGCATGGTTATTGCCTCGCCAAGGCCTGACAATTCAACGATCTCGTCGTATTTCTCTTCTATCTGCTGGTGCGTCATCCCCATGGCGAGGCACCCAAGAACGATGTTCTGGTCGCCTGACAGGCCAGGAAGCAACGCCGCATTGACGCCGAGCATCACCGGAGTAGACGTCGCATAGACAGCGCCCGACGTGGGGGGAACCTGACCGCCAACGAGTTTCAGCAGCGTGCTCTTCCCGGACCCGTTCCTGCCGATGATTCCTACCGACTCACCGTGCTCCACAACGAGGGACAACTCCTTGAGCGCCTCCACCTCCACCGTTTTGGTGCGGTTGCCCATGTCCTTAAGCCGCGTCCACGGCATCGTACTGGAGGACGACACGTCCCGGCTGCGGCTCTTGGTCCAGTAAGTCATGCTGACCTTGTCGATGACCACCGCCGGAGTGCCCTGGATGAAGTTCAGATCAGAGTTCTCGCCCATAGGTTTCCTCCCCTTTCCAGAAGAAGACCGTTCCCATGGCAAGGGCAGCTACGGCCCAAAGCGTGAGGATAGTCCAGGGCTCCCACGTGCCGATACTCCCGTACAGAAGACACTCACGGGCCAAATGCAATACGTTGTAAAGGGGGTTGTATTCCATCAGTGACTTAACGGCAGGCATTGAGTCGAAACGGTCAATGGAGAAGAACAGGCAAGACGCATACATCCAAAGTCGCAGGGCGTAAGTGATGAGTTGGCTAACGTCATTGAACATTGCCACCAGCCGGGCGAGAAACAGCCCGATCCCCAAGTTAAAGACAAACTGAAGCGCCACAATGGGAATGAGCATGAGCCATCGCCACGATATCTCCTCGGCCGGCGGGAGGAGTATCACGAGGATGAGCATCGTGATCAGGACCGGAATATTAGACAGCAACTCCCGGACGTTAGCCGCCACAACCAGACTGGCGCGGGGAAATTGAAACGCATGAATGACATTCTTATTTGCGGAGATGATCCTGGACGAGGTCGAAATGGAGCGTGTCGACATCTGAAACAGGAAAACTCCGATGATCAGAAACGCCACGAAATTTTCAATTCCGCCGCCGGACTTCAACAGTACGCCCATGATCAGGTAGAACATCAGCCCGTTCAGCAGCGGGCCCAGTACAAGCCACGCACGTCCCAGCCGGTCCTGCTCATTGCCGGTTTGAACACGGGCCTGCGCGTCGTAATAGATGAAATGCCGGTAGTCCCAAAGCGAGACGAGGTAATCGAGGAAGGGCGGTCGGGCACCGACACGGCGCAGATCACGCAGGTTGACGGACGTTGCCACAGCGGTAGGTTGTGGCCCCACAGGGGCCGTCGGAGTATCCGTGCTCAACTAAGAGCCTCCACCAATTGCCCGTAGGCAGCATCGAGGGCCACGGCATTCGCCTGCCATGTGCGGTTTTTCAGCACTTCGTGCCTTCCTGCCTGTCCTAAGCGGTTTCTAAGCTCCTGAGAACCGAGCAACCTTTCCAGTTTTTTTGCCACATCGTGCGGGTCGCCTGCGTCAGCCAATAGCCCGTTGGTGCCGTCCCTCACGATTTCCTGGAGCGCAGGAAGCCTGCTTGCCAGGACTGGTCGAGAGGTGGCTAGGGCTTCTACCGGTTTCAGCGGCGTCACCGAACGGGTGACTTCGAAGTCTTTACGCGGAACAACAAAGATGTCCAGCGCCTGATGGTAGCGGAATGCTTCGTCCTTCGAAACGCGCCCTGTGAAGATGACACGGTCCCCAAAGCCACAGTGCTTGGCCTGTTCCCGCAACGCCGGGAGCGACACTCCGTCTCCCACGATGAGCAGCCGCAGGTCTGGGTGGCGGCCGGCCAACTCCGTGAAGGCTGCTATGAGGTCATCGATGCCTTCATAGGCTACCAAGCTGCTCACAGTTCCGATGTACTGCCCGTCTTCGGCGAGACCAAGGTCACGCCGGGCCACGGAGGGTTCCAACGGCTCCAGTAGGAAGCGCCCCCCAACGGCGTTTGGCGTCACCAGGATCTTCTCAGTAGGGATTCCGGCGGCGACGATGGCGGCCTTCATTGCCTCCCCGAGTGTCACCACCAGGTCGGCCGCGGCCATGACCTCGGCCTCGCGTTGCTGGAACAGCCGGTACTTTTCGCTGTCGCGGGCCGCCGGAACACGGGTGGATGCCCAGGTGTCCGCCAACTGACCACGAACTTCGTACACCCAGGGGATGTCCAGTGCCTCTGCCACGGCCCGGACCACCATGCCGTTGACGAAGTGTGTGGTGGTATGAAGAACGCTCGGCCTGAACTCCAACGCCACGCTCAGCAGTTCCTCGGCCTGTTGCTGGAGACGCGCGTCCAGCGTCGCGGCCAGGTGAGTGGGGAGGAGCCGCCGGTAGCGCACGCCGTCCACCACGTCGCTGGAGCGGGCGCGCAGCTTTCCCACCTGCACGGGATAGCCGAGCCTTGTGACCGCAAGGACGTCCCAGCCCTCCTGCTGCTGTGCCGCCATGGTCGAGTGGGACCGCTGGGCGTAGCCGCTGGCCGTGTGGGGCAGGGAATTGGTCAGCAAATGAAGAACTCTGTTGCGAACCGGCGTGTAGTCTCGCCGAGCCAGTGCTGGCGCAGTCCCTTGGAATACCGCCAATTCGCCCGCCAAACGGGCCTGCAGGCGCCGTCCGGACGCACCGGAGCCTTCGAGGGCAGCCACGGCGGCGGTCATGGCGCCGTCATGCCAGAGCCTCCGCGCTTGTGCAGCCTGATAACCCCGTGAATCTTGCGCACCGGCCAGCAGCGCATCCGAAAGCGCCGGTAGATTCGCGACGGTTGCGATGTCGGCGAGTCTTCTTGCGTGCACGCCCGCGACCTTACGGTCAGCGCCGAGTCCGAGCCGCCGGGTGACGTCGCCCTCGTCACCCAGTGTGAGTGAGGCGAGCAAGACCGGAACGGACAGGGAGTTCTTCGGGGAGATTGCGCACACCAGCCGTGCCGCCGGGTGGACGATTGACGCAGGCAGACGCCGGGACAACTGGAGGGACAGCACCATGGGATCGTCCGTCAGGTGCTGCAGCACGGTATGCGCGGCGAGCCGCGCATTGGTCAAAAGCTGGATCATAGGGATACTGCAGACCGCAGCCCACCGGGCGCCGGCTGGCCGGTCAGGGCCGGGCAAACTACTGCTTCTTGCACCACGATCAATTACTTTCCTGCCCTGGCGGCCAGGCCGCGGCTCTTTCCGCCAAGAAACCGGAAGTAGGCAAAGCCGAGCCCCAGCAAAATAAGAACTGTGATGATCTGAATCGACAGGGGGCTGCCGGTGGCGGTGGCCACGGCCGCCTGGATTTCGGCCGTGACGATCACCGGAGGCTCGGCCGGAGCGGCCGCTACAGCAGGTTCTGTTGTTCGTGCGGGTTTCGGCGTCGGCGAAGCTGAGGGCGTCGCCGTTGCGGTAGCACTTGCTTCCTGGGAGGGAAGCTCTGCCGGCGGCTGTACGGCAGGCAGGGAGCCCGGCCGCGGCGCAACCACGACACCGGGAACCTGTCGAGCGGGAAGGGGAGCCCCGGGCGCCACGAAAGCAGGCGGAGGCGTGAAGGCCGCCGGCGGGGTCACAACCGGAGCCGGGGTGATCACCGGTGGCAGGACAACAGGAGGCTGGACGGGGGCAGGCTCCACGGGAGCGGGCTCCACCGGCGCCGGCTCAACCGGTGCGGGCTCAACAGGGGCGGGATCGACCGGCGCGGGCTCAACCGGCGCGGGAGGCGAAATGACCGTGAACGGATCCGTAAGTGCGGCATCGTCGGCGTATGCCGCCGGGGCCGCTGCGCCCACGCAGAGAGCAAGCAGGAGTGCGCACGCGCCAGCGCGTGCTGATCTAATTTTCTGGCTGCGCGACGTCATCGACAGGCCCTCCCCCACGTCCGAGATTGAATTCAATGTGCGCGGTTGTGGCCAGACCTAACGTCGTTGTCGGCAGCGCCCCAGAGTTGCACGGTTCGACCCAAGTGTACTCGACGGCACGGTGCCGGATAATCAACTTGCTGCCCGGGGCGGCCGGGCTGGCAGCAGCGGATGTTTGGCAGGGATAGGCTTAATCAATGCAGCTCTTCCGTCTCCCGGCTTCCGCACGTCCGCTCCGCATTCTGGCCACGGCGGCGACGGCAGGGGTCCTCCTCAGCGCCTGCTCTCCAGTGGTGGACGTCACTCCCGCCAAGGACGCGGCGAACGCAGCCTGTGCCCCCATGATGGTGGCGCTCCCGGATGCGATCGGCGACGCCAAGCTGCGCAAGACCAACAGCCAAGCTACCGCGGCTTGGGGCGATCCGTCCCTGGTCATCCTGCGCTGCGGCGTGAACGTTCCGGGGCCGACGACGGACCGCTGCGTCAGCGTGAACGGCGTCGACTGGGTCATCAAGGAAGGCAACCCGGTGTGGACCCTGACCACCTTTGGACGCGAACCCGCCACGGAGATCCTCATGGACCCGGACAAGATCAGCTCCGCCACCGTCCTCGCAGACCTCGCCGCCGCGGCCGCAAAGGTCCCTGCGGAGCGGAACTGCGTGGGCCAGGCGGACCTGCAGAACCTGCCGCCCAGCCAGTAGGACCTACCGCAGGCCGGTTCTGCGGTGCAGCGCCAGGTGGATCAGCTCGTCGATCAGCTCGGCGTAGCCCAGGCCGGAGGCCTTCCACATCTGCGGGTACATGCTCTTCGGCGTAAACCCGGGCATGGTGTTGATCTCGTTGATGATGAGTTCGCCCTCGGGCGTGTAGAAGAAGTCCACCCGGCTCAGGCCCTCGGCGCCAACGGCGTCGAACGCGACGGCGGCCAGCTCGCGGACCCGGGCGATGGCCTCGTCCGGGAGGTCGGCCGGGCAGCTGAGGGCCGCGGCGTCGTCCACGTATTTGGCGTTGAAGTCGTAAAACTCGTGCCCGCCGCCGGCCACGGAAATTTCGCCGGGCATGGACGTGCGGGGAGCGTCGGTCCCCCGGCCCTCCAGTACGGCGCATTCAATTTCACGGCCCACGATGCCGGCCTCGATAACAAGCTTGGGATCATGTTCGCGGGCGGCCTCGATCGCGGCGTCGAGGCCTTCGAGGGAGTCCACCTTGGAGATGCCCATGGACGAGCCGGCGCGTGCGGGCTTGACGAAGACCGGGAAGCCGAGCTGGTCCACGCGCTTACGGACGGTCTCGGGATCGTTGCGCCACTGCCGGTCCGTGACGGCGATGTACGGGCCCACCCGGAGTCCGGCGGATTCAAACACCACCTTCATGAAGTGCTTGTCCATGCCGACAGCGGAGGCCAGGACGCCAGCGCCTACGTAGCGGGTGTCGGACAGCTCCAGGAAGCCCTGGATGGTGCCGTCCTCGCCGAACGGGCCGTGCAGCAGCGGGAACACAACGTCCACGGCGCCGAGTTCTTGCGGAACCTCGTTCGGGGCTGCCACGATCAGCTGGTGTGCGCCACCGATTTCGGTCAGCGCCACGGTCTTGGCCGAGGCAGCAACCTCGGGCAGGGACGAGGCCGAGAGCGACCAGTCGTGGGTGTCGCCCGACGCCAGCACCCACTGGCCGGTCTTGGCGATCCCGATCGGGATGACCTCGTACTTCGTCTGGTCGATGGCGCCGAGGACCCCGGCCGCCGTCACGCAGCTGACCGCGTGTTCGCTGGAACGGCCGCCGAACAGTACTGCCACGCGGGGCCGGGAAGCCTGGCCTTCTGGGTTCACGTTTTGTTCAGTCACGCTCAGTAATCGCCTTCGGGTTTCAGGTCCCGGGACAGCAGCAGCGGTCCCAGTTCGTCGACGGACAGCTTTCCGGTCAGCACGGCGACCACCGCCGCGGTGATGGGCATCTCGACACCAAGCTTGCCGGCCAGCTCATGGACAGCCTGCGCGGACTTGATCCCCTCGGCGGTCTGCGTCATTTCGGCCGTCACCTCGTCCAGGGTGAGGCCCTTGCCCAGCAGCCGTCCGGCCGTGTGGTTCCGGGACAGCGGCGAGGAACACGTCGCCACGAGGTCGCCGAGGCCGGCCAGGCCGGCCATCGTCTGCACTTCGCCGCCCAGGGCGAGCGAGAGCCGCGAGGTTTCCGCGAGGCCGCGCGTGATGACCGACGCCTTGGTGTTGTCGCCCATCCGTTTGCCCTCGCAGATGCCAACGGCCAGCGCGATGATGTTCTTGACGATCCCGCCGATCTCGACGCCGACGACGTCGCCCGTGGTGTACGGGCGGAAGTAGGGAGCGGTGCAGCTGCGCGCGATCCAGCCGGCAGCAATCGGGTCAGAGCAGGCCACCACGGACGCAGTGGGCTCCTCCCGGGCGATTTCCATGGCCAGGTTGGGTCCGGAGACCACGGCGATCCGGCTGGCGGGGACGCCGAGTTCCTCGGAGATGACTTCGCTCATCCGGGCGTCGGAGTGCAGCTCGAGGCCCTTCATCAGGGAAACCACCAGGGCTCCCGGTTCCACCAGATTCTTCCATGCCCGCAGTTGCGGCCTCAGGGTCTGGGCCGGAACGGCCAGGACCACCAGCTGGGCGCCCGCGAGCACTTCCGCGACGTCGGTGGACGCGGTGATGCTCGGCGGAAGTGCGATGTCCTTGAGGTACTGCTCGTTGCGGTGCTTCAGGTTGACCTGGTCAACAACTTCGCCGCGCCGGCCCCAGAGCCGGATGTCGCGCTCGACGCCGGAGGCCGTGGCGGCGTCAGCCAGGATCTTTGCGAAGGTGGTCCCCCAGGACCCTGCCCCGAGGACGGCCACCGTAGTGGCGGTGCCTGTCCCGCCGAAGTCCGCCGTCATTTGGCTCCGTCCGCGCCGGTAGCCGTCCCCGCGTCGGACGTTCCGGCGTCGGGCGTGCCGCTTGCGGTTCCCCCGGCTTTGCCGCCCTGTTCGATGAAGCGGCCGTGCGTGGACTGGTTGTGGGCCGTGGGGTCCCAGCGGACCAGCGGAGGCTGTCCGCCGCGGAGGGTCGCCAGGAGCTCGGTGATGGCCTCCATGATCACGTTGGTTGCCTCAGTGAGGGTGGCCTTGTCCAGCGGACGTCCGGCGAACGCGCTCAGATCCACCGGGTCGCCCACCACCAGGCGCGAAGTCTTCCGCGGGAAGATATACATCCGCTTGGCATAGCGCGGAAGGACCTCGTGGGCACCCCAGTGCGCAATCGGCACCACGGGGATCCCGCCTTCAAGCGCCATGCGCGCGGCACCGGTGTGGCCCTTCATCGGCCACAGCTCAGGGTCCCGGGTCAGTGTGCCCTCGGGGTAGATGATGATGGCGCCGCCCTCGTCCACCACTTCCTTGGCGATCTGCAACGAGCGGTTGGCTCCCGACGTCGAGCGTTCCACCGGGACCTGCTTGGTGGCGCGGAGCACGAAGCCCAGCACTGGCACCTTGAAGAGTCCCGCCTTAGCCAGGAAGCGCGGCATCCGCTTCTGGTTGTAGAGCATGTGCCCCACCACCAGGGGATCGATTTCGGTGCAGTGGTTGGGTGCTGCGATGAAGCCACCGGCAGGCAGCTTCTCCAGGCCCATCCATTGCTTGCGCATCAGGAGGTTCATGATCGGCCGGACGATCCCGGCAACGACGACGAACGTGGTGTGGCTCTTGGCCGATTCCTTCACCGGGTCCCCGCTACTCGGCCGAGGTGATGTCGAAATCGGCGCCCAGGCCGGCGAGCTTCTCCGTAAAGCGCTCGTAGCCGCGGTTGATGATGTCGATTCCGGTGACCCGTGACGTGCCGCTGGCGGCCAGTGCCGCGATCAGGTGGCTGAAACCGCCGCGCAGATCCGGAACGTCGATGTCCGTGCCGGTCAGCTGGGCGGGGCCGGAAATCACGGCTGAATGCAGGAAGTTGCGCTGGCCGAAACGGCACGGGACGCTGCCCAGGCATTCGCGGTGCACCTGGATGTTGGCGCCCATCCGGATGAGGGCATCCGTGAAGCCGAACCGGTTTTCGTACACGGTTTCGTGGACAATCGACACGCCCTCGGCCTGCGTCAGGGCAACGATCAGCGGCTGCTGCCAGTCGGTCATGAACCCGGGGTGCACGTCCGTCTCGAGGACCAGCGGGTTGAGCTTGCCGCCCTTGTGATAAAAGCGGATGCCGTCGTCGCCGATGTCCATTCCGCCGCCCACCTTGCGGTAGGTGTTAAGGAAGGTCATCATGTCGCGCTGGGTGGCGCCCTCGACGAAGATGTCGCCGCGGGTGACCAGCGCCGCGGAGGCCCAGGACGCCGACTCGTTGCGGTCCGAGAGGGCGCGGTGGTTGTAGCCGCCGAGGTCCGGGACACCCTCGATGCGGATGGTGCGGTCCGTCTGGACGCTGATGATGGCGCCCATTTTCTGCAACACCGCGATGAGGTCGACGATCTCCGGTTCGGTGGCCGCGCCGGAGAGCTCAGTGATGCCCTCGGCTCGCGTGGCGCTCAGCAGGACCTGCTCGGTGGCGCCGACCGACGGGTACGGCAGCGATATCTTGGCGCCCTTGAGGCCGCCGGGCGCGGAGATGTGGATGCCGCCGGGACGCTTCTCCACCACGGCGCCGAACTGGCGCAGCACGTTCAGGTGGTAGTCGATGGGGCGGTCGCCGATTTTACAGCCGCCCAGGTCGGGGATGAAGGCCTCGCCGATCGCGTGGATCAAGGGACCGCACAGCAGGATCGGGATGCGGGAGTCGCCGGCGTGCGCGTCGATGGCCGTGTGGGAGGCCGTCTTGGCGTTGGTCGGATCGAGGGTGAGGTCCCCCGTGATGGGGTCCTTCTCGACGGTGACCCCGTGGAGCTGGAGCAGGCTGGTGACAACCTCGACGTCCTTGATTTCGGGGACGTTGCGCAGCACGGACGGCTCGTTGCCCAGCAGGGCAGCCACCATGGCCTTGGGGACAAGATTCTTGGCCCCACGCACGGTGACGCGGCCAGTTAGCGGGACGCCTCCGCGGATTGTCAGAACACTACTCATATACCGGTTTCCTCACGACTACTCGCCCCCAAATCCTTACAAAGGCACTTGCTAAGCATAGGAGCTTGCGTTACCGATCTGAAATACGGGGTTCCTGGGAACCCCATCGCAGGGCCCTCACAACAGCCTAAGCAGCGGCCGCCGCGGTTTCTCGAATCTGGTCCGCGATCCAATCCATGGCTGAATCGCCGAAGTGGTATGGCGCGGCCCCCCACTTGTGCTCGGCGGCTGCGTAGCGGGAGTCCGCCGGTAAGTCCACAACCTTGAATCCGAGGCTTCGCATGAGGGCGCACCCTTCGCTGAGGTAGGCATTGACTTCCGCCGTATCGAAGTTTCGGAAGGGCGGTGCGGGATCACCCGATGGAGTCTTTTCTGCCCATGGAGTATTCAGGATGATCGTCTTTTCCCGCAAGCCCATTTGCGACAGTGCGCCAAACAGGCGGGTTGCTGCGGCCTCCCACAACGTCCAGTGCCGCTCGGTCATGATTCCGATATCCTGAGTCCTCCCGTGCACTGCCTTGAGGCGCCCGGAGCTGACCAGTTCATGCGACCGGGTGATGTAAGTGCCGTCCGGGAGCCGGACCACACCGAGCCGCTCGTCGGTCAGATCAATTGCCAGAACGTCAATGTCGCTTGCGTACCGTCGAATGAGCTGCAGAAGATTGGACCGGATATCCCCGGCCAGCGAGCGGTTCTGGAAGGCCGAGCCCAACGCGTCGCCCTGCAGCAGGTCCGTTGGCTTGGACATTGCGCTGATCATCGATTGCCGCGCCACATAGCTCAGCAGCTTAAAATCGGGTTCCAGAAGCGGGAAGGCATCACGCGAGACACAACTTCCGTAGATCATGAGGTTCTTGTGCATTGTATGAACCTTAACAGAGACACTACCCGTTTCCCGCCCCAAGACCTGGCCGCTGATACAGTCAGCCACACTGTTATTGAATCATCCTTGGGGGAATCTTGAAGTCGTCTTCAGCCACGCGCAAAACGCTCCGTATGCTCTTAACCTGCGTTCTTGCGGCTGGCATTTCGGCCAGCGCGACCGGGGCCAAGGAGCCACCCATGGATCTATTTTGTGGGGGCACCGACCCAGTCACCGGGGAGCAGGATTGCTGGTGGGGCCCGGCGTGGGAACTGAATGACGCCCCTTACTACTACCTCCCCCAGATAACCGGCACCATGCAGGTCGGATCCACCCTCACGGCGGTCGCGCGGCCTAATAACCTGCGGTGGACACTCATCACGTATCAATGGTTGCGCAACGGCACGCCCGTCCCGGGTGCCACCACGGCGACGTACAAGCTCACCGACGCCGATGTCGGCAAGACAATAGGACTCGAGTCGTACGGCGAGGCAGACCACTACCAGGATGCCGCCGAAACGTTTACGGCTGAAACGCCGGTCCAGGGGTACGCCCTGACCCCCGGCACCCCGACCGTATCCGGCCTCCGGCGGGTGGGGTCCGTCCTGACGGTGGCTCCCGGCACTTGGACCGCCGGCACATCGCACACATACCGGTGGCTCCGTAACGGCGCTGTCATTGCGGGCGCCACGGCAAGGTCGTACAAGCTCACGGAAGCGGATCGCGGCCAGCGGGTCGCAGTCCGGGTCACGGGAACCAAACCCCTCTTCACTTCATTGACCAAGTTGATTCTGGGAGGTTCGTCCGTCGCCCCGTCATCCACTACAGTGCTCAACCGGACCTTGCCATCGCTCAGCGGCGCACCCGTCGTGGGTTCGGTCCTCAAGGCAACCCCTGGAACATGGTCGCAGCAGGGCGTCACCTACCGGTATCAGTGGCTCCGCGATCGCTCGATTCCGATTGCTGGCGCCACCGGTTCCAGCTACAAGGTGACCTCTGCAGATCTGGCATTCCAGACCCTGACAGTGAAGGTCTATGCCCTGAAATCAGCCTGGACTTCCGGATCGGCGCTATCGGGCCCCGTCGGCAGGATCCTGCCCGCACATTCCTAGCCGGTTCGGCCGCGCTGGAGGCCGTTATTGATCCCGCGTTGCGGGTAATCCGTGCCGGTCAGGACAGTTTGGCCGGCAGTGTCTTCGGCTTGAAGCTGGGCCGGGTGGCCTCGAACGCGGTGATGTCTTCCTCATGCTGGAGGGTCAGGCCGATGTCGTCCAGGCCCTCCAGGAGGCGCCAGCGCGTGTAGTCGTCGATTTCGAACGGCGCCACGATGTTGCCGCACTGGACGGTCTTGGAGACGAGGTCCACGGTGACCGCGGTGCCGGGGGCGTTCTCCAGTTCCTTCCAGATGAGTTCGATGTCATCCTGGGCCAGCTCGGCGGCGAGCAGTCCCTGCTTTCCGGAGTTGCCGCGGAAGATGTCCGCGAAGCGCGAGGACAGGACGGTCTTGAAGCCGTAGTCCTTGAGCGCCCAGACGGCGTGCTCACGGGAGGACCCGGTGCCGAAGTCCGGGCCGGCCACCAGTACGGAGCCGGCATTGAACGGTTCCTGGTTCAGGATGAACGCGGGGTCCTTGCGCCAGGCCGCGAACAAGGCATCCTCGAAGCCGGTGCGGGTGATGCGCTTAAGGTAGACGGCCGGGATGATCTGGTCCGTGTCGACGTTGCTCTGGCGCAACGGGACGCCGACGCCGGTGTGGGTGGTGAACTTTTCCATGGCGGATCCTTCGGTGCTGGGTGGATCGAGTGCTGTGCGGATCAGGGACTGTGGGACGCTACGCGGCGTCGGTGCTGAGCGCAGCGGATTCCGGAGCGGGGTCCAGGTCCGAGGGAGAACTCAGGGTGCCGCGAACCGCCGTCGCCGCTGCCACCACCGGGGAGACCAGATGGGTGCGGCCGCCCTTGCCCTGGCGGCCCTCGAAGTTGCGGTTCGAGGTGGAGGCGCAGCGCTCCCCCGGTTCCAGCTGGTCCGGGTTCATGCCCAGGCACATGGAGCAGCCGGCGAAGCGCCACTCGGCGCCGAAGTCCTTGAAGACCTTGTCCAGGCCCTCGGCCTCGGCTTCGAGGCGGACGCGGGCGGATCCCGGGACCACGAGCATTCGGATGTTGGGGTCCTTGGTGCGGCCGCGGATGATGTCCGCCGCGGCGCGGAGGTCTTCCATCCGGGAGTTGGTGCAGGACCCCAGGAAGACGGTGTCCACCCGGATGTCCTTCATCGGGGTGCCGGCCTCCAGGCCCATGTACTGCAGCGCACGCTCCGCCGCGGCCTTGGCGTTCTCGTCGCCGAAGTCCTCGGGAGACGGCACCTTGGCGGACAGGGACACCCCCTGGCCGGGGTTGGTCCCCCATGTTACGAACGGTTCCAGGGTGTCGGCATCAAGGTCCACCTCGACGTCGAACGTTGCGTCATCCTCGGAGCGCAGCGTGTTCCAGTACTCGACGGCGGCGTCCCACTCGGCGCCCTGCGGAGCGTGCGGGCGGCCGAACATGTAGTCGTAGGTGGTCTGGTCCGGGGCGACGAGGCCGGCGCGGGCGCCGGCTTCGATGGACATGTTGCAGATGGTCATCCGGGCTTCCATGGACAGCGCCCGGATGGCGGAGCCGCGGTACTCCAGAATGTAGCCCTGTCCCCCGCCGGTGCCGATCTTGGCGATGACGGCCAGGATGATGTCCTTGGCGGACACGCCGGGGCGCAGGGTGCCCTCGACGTTGATGGCCATGGTCTTGAACGGCTTCAGGGACAGCGTCTGGGTGGCCATCACGTGCTCCACCTCGGACGTGCCGATGCCCATCGCCAGGGCGCCGAACGCCCCATGGGTGGAGGTGTGCGAGTCGCCGCAGACCACAGTCATGCCGGGCTGGGTGAGGCCGAGCTGCGGGCCGACGACGTGGACGATGCCCTGCTCGGCGTCGCCCAAAGAGTGCAGGCGGACGCCGAATTCCTGGCAGTTGTTGCGCAGGGTCTGGATCTGCGTGCGGCTGGTGAGATCGGCAATTGGCTTGTCGATGTCCAGCGTGGGAGTGTTGTGGTCCTCGGTGGCGATGGTGAGGTCGGGCCGGCGCAGCGGGCGCCCGGCAAGGCGGAGGCCCTCAAAGGCCTGCGGCGACGTCACTTCGTGCACCAGGTGGAGGTCGATAAAGAGAAGGTCGGGCTGGGCGTTGGCTCCTTCGCCGTCGCCCTTGCGCACCACGTGCGCGTCCCAGACTTTCTCGGCCAGTGTCTTTGCCACGGCCTGCTCCCTTCACTGCGGTCTACGTACTTGCCAGCTTGCTGTCTCCACTGAATCAGCACTCCCGCGTAATACGCCAGCGCGTTGACTTGCATCTCAGATAATGAGACGGCAATATCATTACATGGACAATTCTAGTGGAGTCGGTGTCATCGATAAAGCGGCCCATGTGCTTGACGCACTTGAGGCCGGGCCTACCACCCTGGCGCAGCTTGTAGCAGCCACGGGACTGGCGAGGCCCACCGTGCACCGGCTGGCACTGGCGCTGGTCCATCACCGGCTGGTCAGCCGCGACATCCAGGGCCGCTTTGTTCTGGGCAGTCGTCTCGTGGAGCTCGCCTCCGCCGCCGGCGAGGACCGCCTCATCGCCTCCGCGGGCCCTGTTCTGATGCAGCTCCGCGACGCCACCGGCGAAAGCGCCCAGATCTTCCGCCGGCAGGGCGACTGGCGCGTCTGCGTGGCCTCCGCCGAACGGCCCATCGGCCTGCGCGACACCATTCCCGTCGGCACCCAGTTGTCCATGAAGGCCGGCTCTGCCGCCCAGGTGCTGCTCGCGTGGGAGGACCACGACCGCCTCCTGGAAGGCCTGCAGGCCGCCCGCTTCACCCCCACCGTCCTGGCCGGAGTACGACGCCGGGGCTGGGGCCAGAGCCTCGGCGAACGCGAGCCGGGAGTCGCCTCCGTCTCGGCACCTGTGCGCGGCCCGTCCGGCCGGGTGATCGCTGCCGTATCGATCTCCGGCCCCATCGAACGCCTGACCCGCCAGCCCGGCCGGCTGCACGCCGAAGTGGTCTGCAACGCGGCCCGCGTACTGACCGAGGCGCTGCGCAAAACCAACGACTGACGGCATAGGCTGTCCGCATGAGCAGCTATGCGGTGTTCCTGCGCGGAGTCAATGTCGGCGGCATCACCATCAGGATGGCCGACCTGAAGGAAGCCCTGAAGTCCCGTCCGTTTAATGGCGTGAAGACGCTCCTGGCCAGCGGCAACGTTGTGCTTGCGAGCAAGCTGTCGCCCGCCGGGGTCAAGGAGCAATTCGAAGCGTGCCTGCGGGAGGCCTTCGGCTACGACGCCTGGGTGGTGGTTCTGGGCGCGGACCGGGTGAGTGAACTCGTGGCGGCGTGCCCCTACCCCGCGGACGACGCCTCCACCCACACCTACCTCACCCTCGGCTCGGACGCGGGAGTGCTGGCTGAGCTGTATTCGGCCGGCTCTGCTTTGGACGGCACTGAGCTGACCCGGCTCGGCCCGGAAGCCCTGGCCTGGCTGGCGCCGACCGGCGGAACCCTGGACAGCCCGTTCAGCAAGCTGTCCTCGAAACCCAAGTACAAGGCGTCCACCACCACCCGCAACCTGCGCACCATGATCAAGGTCCGGGACGCCGCAGCACTGCTTTAGGGGCCCGAATGCTGTCGATGGCGCCCCTTAGCTACTGGCCAGCTTGTGGCCCTTCATCAGAAAGGCGTACCTGATGGGCCGTCCCACGGTACCGCCCGCCACGTCGGTATATGCGACGGCGCCGGCAGCATCTATTCCGACAATTCCGTTGTGATCGGGTTTGTGGCCGACAACCGGCGAAAAGGCTGTCATGCCAGAGTACCCGCCTGTACTGAGGCGAACCGGTGATGAAGATATTCCACCGCTGGAAGTCCTTGCATAGCGGTACAGAGACCCTCCATCGTTTACTATCAATGCGGATGCAGTGGTCCTGGACGGCATCAGCATCACCATTGGTTTCTTGCTCCAGCCCCAGCCAATTACCTTTGGCTGGCCCAGTGCGCCGGACGACAGACTCGGCCAGGAAAGCAATTGCCCGCTGATTCTGTCGGCCGACACTACGGTAAGCTGTGACCCCCACGCTCCGACCGCGATCCTTCTGTTGTGCCAACCACTCGCGCCTAGCGTCACCGGGGCACTGAAGCCACCCCCGCGAAGGCCCCTAAAGAGTTGGAGCCTGCCGTCAGCGCGGGTGGCCAGGATGTCCAGTGTGCCGTCCTTGTTCCAATCAACCGCGTGGCAGGAACGGATGTCTGTACCAAACGCGGAATCGGCGCGGATGGGCCATGCGAACTTACCCGATCCAAGCGACCGCGCCACGTGAAGCCAGCCATCGGACCCGACGGTCACGAGGTCTGCTACCGATCTAATAGTCGGCTTCAGGGACGAATCGACTTCCACGATATTTGTGTTGTTTTCGGCGAAGTACAGCCGGTTTCGACTCGTGACCACCATATCCGTGTACGCGCCCCGGAGAATTTCTTTTCTGGTTCTACCAACGGGGTCCAAGACAGTCGCCGTACCGCCGGCGAGATGCACGATTGAATTCGCCTGGGGGAGGTAGCAGATACTGCTGGTTCGGTAGCCTGCAGCCGCGCTCCGGTTGAACAGCTTGTACGTGGATACCGGCGCTCCGTTAGCTTTGTCGATTCTGATGACACCGTTAATGGTGCTCACATACAGGACGCCCCGAACAATGAGCGGGCTGTTGATCTCGACTTCCCCGGGCAATGACCGCTTCCACACGAGGCGGCTTTCCCTGACGTTCCAGGCAAAGACATGTGCCGGCTTACTGTCATTGACTGATCCATAGCCGCCCTTGACGCCCGTGGTGCCGTAGACAATGTCGCCTTCCCCGGCAAGGCCGAGGACGGATTGCCCGGGGATCGGGCCACTGATCACGGTGATATCTGCATCGTTCAGGGGGTTGATTATGGCCAGCGCGCCGTTGTTGTACCCGTACTCCGCAACAGTGCCCGCGACCACCTTGCCTGCAGCGCGTGTCCAGGCGAAGGGCCGGGATTGCAGATATCTCTGCCGGAGTTCAATGATCTTGGTGATGCTCCTCGTCTGCGGATTAAAGCGAAAGAGCCGCCCGGCACCGTAGGACCCAACATAAACGGTTGTTTCGTCGTACTGGAACATGCCCTCGATTTGGGCAATGCCTGTATCGGCGGCAGAACGCCATTGTTCCCGCGAGACCAGGTCCACTGATCCGATCCCGTCCCCCATGTAGCCTCCGAAATACATGGTGACTCCGGACAACGACGCTGCAAGTGACTGCACCTTCAGGGGCGTGTCTGCAATGTCAAGTTTCACAGCTTGGATGACATTTTTCCCGGCAGCAGAGATTTGGACGAACTCGCGCTGCTGACCAGAGCCACAAGCAATGTTCACGAGCGTGAGCCCGTTCGACATTTCGACGCTCAGAGCGCTCGGCGCGCCAGGAATCGTGCAAACGGGCGCGGCCGCCAACGTGCTGGGATTGATTCCCATGAGTTCATGGATGCCGGCCGCGTACCGCACAGCGTAGAGGTCACCACCGGCCGGCAAAGCCGCTGAGCTGCGCTTCACTGGGATCCAGGTCCAAGGAGGCGACTTCCAGGTCGCGGCGGCCACGTCGTACACCCTAAAAAGCTCCTTGCCGAGTGCTCCTAGGTAGTACACAAAGAGCATGCCGGAATGGGTCGCAATGTTGTAGACGAATCCTTCGGTCGCTGCATCCGGAAGCGTGATCTCTCGCAACTGGGCTGGACTGTCCGTATGCCAGGCTACGATTCGAGGGTTCAGCGCGCCGGTCCCTGCATAAACGTAATCGTCGGCGTCAATGGCCAAGCTTCGGACGTATTGTGCGTCTCCGTGCACACGGGGCGTATGGATGGTCCCGCCCGTGGCTGGATCGAAACGAGTGGCGTTGCCCGTTGGATAGTTGCCGCTCCAAATCCTGCCTTTCGAATCGACGGCCCGAGCAAACGAAACGTTAGTTGCACCTGGCGCGGCGCCGTAGGCGTCAGTAACCTTCCCTGAAAGGCTCACGCTCTTGACCGTCGCCGAAGTACCAAAGGCAAAAACCGCGTCTGTCAATGGCTCGTGGACAACCCCGCCCGCGCCGCCGCCTGCTCCCGGGAAAGGGGTTGACGACAGTTCGAGCGTGCCAGTTGCAACGTCAATGACTTGAATTTGTCCTGCCAGCCCTCGGCAGGCGGCGGCGAGCTTCAGGGCGCCGGCCTTATTTCGGAAGAAGACCGCGCTCGGGTTAGGGCTGCACGTAAAAATGTTGGCGTATCGTCGCAAAACCGCAGACGGCTCAGTTCCGATGGTGGAGAGCGGGACTATGGTGCCGTTGATTGTATCCAGGGACGCGGCGGGAACGCTTGCGATGGCGGTGCTTTTTCCGACCGATATTGCCGCCCCAGCCCCCAAGCCCACGGCAAGGGAGAGAATGCTGCGACGCCCTACTTCTCTTGGTGGATACATCACGGTCAGCCCGTCCTCGACAAAGGAACAACCGGTTGTTTCCTTTTCGAAGCTATCGTGAGGGGCTTAGGAAAACCTTTAGAGCTTCAAGGCGCAGCTCGAGGATCGTGGCGCGGCCATACTCCCGGCATGAGCGCATACAGGTATGGCGAAGGAACTCACGGACGCCCGTGATTGGGTCCGTTAGCAGCCCGCCTGAAGTTGCGTCCGTTTTCGGGCGTGCAGTCGCTCCTGGCTAGGGGAAAACGTTGTGCGCACCAGTGAGCTGTTCCCGGGCGCCGTCAAGAAGGATATCGAGACGGGCTGGCAGTGCTCTGGTGTGTGCAGGGGACTACGCTGGGTCCGGGAGTTCTGGCGTGGCTGGCGCCCACCGGTGGCACGCTGCACAGCCCGTTTAGCAAGCCGACCGGGAAACCGAAGCTCCGCGCCGCATCGCCACAGACTTGAAGGGCCCAAGGCCGACGTCCTAGCTGCTGGCGAACCTGTAGTTTTTCATCAGGAAGGAATACTTAATGGGCGTTCCGACTGAGCTGGCCGCCACATCCGAGTATTTGACCGCGCCCGCGGCATCGACCCCAACGATGCCGTTGAGACCGGTTTTGTGGTTGACGACCCCGGTCATCGCCGTCATGTCCGTGTACCCGCCGACGCTCAGCCGTACGGGCACTGTGGAGACCTTGCCGGTGGATGTCCGGGCATAACGGAACAGGGACCCGGCATCGTTCACAATCAGGGCGGCAGCAGTCGATCGCGAAGGTACCAGCATGACCATCTGCTTGCGCTTCCATCCCGAACCGATCGTGACCGGATTGCCCAGCTTGCCCGTCGATAGGACCGGCCAGGCCCTAAGCGCTCCACCGATGTTCTCGGACGCCACCACAGACAGGGTGGTACCCCACTTGCCGATCGCCAACTTCCTGTCCAACCAACCGCTAGCACCGACGATCGTGCCGGCGGCGAAGCCACCCTCCCGCAGACCGATGTGTAACTGTAGTGTCCCGTCGCCATGGTTGGTGACCACATCGAATATCCCGTCACCGTTCCAGTCCACCACGTGGCAGGAACGGACATAGGTGGCGAAGCCCGAATCGGCCCGCAACGGCGGCGCAAACTTTCCGCCTCCGAGGGACCGCGTGACATAAAGCCAGCCGTCAGTTCCCACGGTGACGAGATCTGCCGCGGACCGGATAGACGGCTTTTGTACTGTATCGACCTCAACCACATCTGTGCCGTTCGCGGTGAGATAAAGCTTACCTTTGCTGGAAACCACCATGTTGGAATAGCTTCCGCGCAGGATCTCCTTCTTGGTCCGCGACTCCATATCCAAAACGGTCACTGTCCCGCCGCACTCATGCAAAATCGATTTCACCGACGGGAGGTAGCTGATGCTGCTCGTCTTGTAGCCGGCAGGAGCGTCACGGTTGAGGAGCTTGTACTTTAACACGAGGCTGCCACTGGACTTATTCAGTCTAATAACGCCGTTGTTGGTGCTCACGTAAAGGATTCCTGAAACCAAAATCGGGCTATTGATCTCGACTTCGCCGGTCAGGGCCCGCTTCCAAACAAGCTGCTTCAGCCGGGCATTCCAGGCAAATACATGCGCTGGCTTAGTGTCGTTCACTGACCCGTAACCGCCCTTGATCCCGGTCGTGCCGTAGACAATGTCCCCCTCGCCAACAAGGCCGAGGACAGACTGTCCCGGAACGGGACTACTGGTCACGCTGATATCGGAGTTATTTAGGGGGTTGATACTCACCAGTGCACCCGTGTTGTGGCCGTACTCCGCAACGGTTCCAGCTACTACCCGCCCGCCCGCGCGGGCCCAAGCGAACGGCCGGGACTGCAGATACTTTTCGCCCAGCTCAATGAGGGTCGTTACGCTCTTGGTCTGTGGATTGAACCGGAAAAGGCGGCCCCCACCGTATGAACCCACGTAAATGCTTGAGTCGTCGTACTGGAACATCCCTTCGACCTGGGCAATGCCCGTGTCGGTGGACGAGCGCCAAGTCGCCCGCGTTACCAAATCCACGGAACCAATACCGTCGCCCATAAAGGCACCCAAATACATGACGGACCCGGACGCAGTCGGCAGCAGCGTCTGAACCTGGAAGGACCCCGTAGCAAACGCAATAGCGACCGTCTGGGTAATCACCATTCCGGCCACTGAAACCTGGACGTACTTGTAGTTATGACCCTCCCCACAAAGGAGGTTTACTAAAGTTGCTCCATTAATGGTTTCCACGCTCAGGGCGCGTGGAGTATCAGGAACCAAGCAGACGAACTCCGCAGCCATGGTTTTGGAGTTGATCCGCATTAGTTTGTGCGTTCCGACAGTGTTCCAGACGGCATAGATGTCGCCACTGGCACCCAACCCTGCTGAGACACGGCCAGCCGGTGCCCATGCCCATGGAAGCGCCTTCCAAGCGCCTGCTGCTGTGTCGTACGCCCCAAAAGTCAGGGGGCCGTCGGCACCGTCGAAGAAAACGAAGAGCCAACCGGAGTGCGCTGAAATGCTGCGGACAAAACCTGTGGCAGACGCGGTCGGAAGTGCGATCTCCCGTAATTTCGTCGGGGTGTCGGTGTGCCAGGTAACAATTCGTGGATTCTGCGCGCCGGTCCCCGCATAGACGTTGTCGTTCGCATCGACTGCCAGGCTGCGAACATATTCCGCGCCGGCATGTACCCGCGGCGTGTGAATAGTCGCACTCGTTGCAGGATCGAAGCGGGTGGCACTGCCCGTAGGATAGTTGCCACACCAAATCCTGTTCTTCGAATCGGCTGCCCGTGCAAATGAAACGTTCGTCGTCCCTGCCGCGGCGGCGAACCCATTAGTCACGGTCCCCGTCATGCTGACCTTCTTGACCGTGCTGCCGAAAGCAAGAATCGAGCGTGAGACCGGTTCATAGCTAACGTTCCCAGCGCCTCCTCCGCCTTCCGGGAAAGGGGTGGCTGACATCTCCCGTTTCCCAGTGGCGGCATCGAAGACCTGCACCTGGTCGGAAAGCCCGTGGCAACCGGCAGCCAGCTTGAGGACGCCCGCTTGGTTGCGGTAGAAGACCGCACTGGGATCCGGGACGCTGCTGAAGACTTTGCTATACCGTCGTAAGACAGTAGAGGCTTCCGTACCGACAGTGCTCAGCAGGACATCGACGGCGCTCAGTGATGCCAAGGAGTTCGCCGGCACACTCGCCGCATTGGCGGTGGCGGAGGAGGAAAGCACAGCCCCGGCCCCCATGCTGACGGCCATGGACAATACGCTTCTTCGCCCGATGATTCTGGGGACCTGTGTCACGGATAGTGCCTGTCATTAGTGTCCGGATAGCAATAGCGCCCGCCAAATGGATTCCACGTGGGAAATCCGGGTTGCCCAATCAGCCCGTGATTCGGAGGCGTCTCACGACAGCAAGAATCTATCATCGCGCCCGTATTGAATCCGCAGCACGACGTCAATATTGTCCAAGGTTTTCCGCAGGACTTTCCGCGGAGAGCTCTATTGAGCCGGGAGCTTAGTGAGACGTTGAGCGATTTGACGCAATGAGGAAGACCTCCGGTGCTGTGCGGTGTTTCTCGAGTACAAACACAAGCACTAGGAGGCTTCGTGCCGTACCCGAATGCGGTTCTGGAACAGTCCGAGCGGCTTCGCCTGGCACGCGGCGCCGTGAGTGACGGCTGGTCGCTTCGGCGCGCGGCCCAAAGGTTCAACGTCATTAGACATTTCACTAGGAGCAACTGCAGAAGCTCAGTCGTGAGGGCATTTACTCTCTATGAGTTGACTCCGAGCCAAGCTACGAGACCATACATTGAGTATAAGTCTCTGATTTCGGCTCGTTTGGTCAAGCGGTCCTTCGCTAGATGCCTTGCGTACTCGCTGTCGACCAGTCCCTCGATTGCGGTCAAGCCAAACTCGTCCAAACCCGCGCGCAGGGATTTTTGTGCTGTTTCCAATTTAGCGATGTGCCAGTAGTTCAGCCCGATCTTGTTGGCCTTTTCAACGACAGCCTTGCGCTGGTCGCCAGTCAATGTCGGACTGGCGACAGCTAACCCTTCTAGCGCCGATGGAAGTGACACGTTCCCACCATAGGAAATCTGATGCGAGTCATCGAACCTGACTGGACCCGCGCTTGAAAACTCGAGTTGGCGGGGAGCCCGTCTGAGGTTCTTGTAAGCATCGGTGAATCTGTTTGTATCGAAGGGATACTTCTCCATGTTGAGACCAAAGCTCTCCATGACGTCAAAACCCAGGACGTTGGTTTGGCGGGAATATAGCGGCAAGCGAGTGGCTGCAGTCGCTGCCGCAACCGAGTACAGCGGATCAAATCTCCGGCCCACGCGGCTCCAAAGCATTGAGTTTTGGCCGAAGTGGTAGCGATTTCTTACAGACAAATAGAACACGTCACCGACGGAATCATGTTCATGCCCCAGTTCGCGTATATTTTGCCACGCCTGGAACAACTTCTGCCCCAGAGAAGACAGCGTAGATTCTGCAAAGATGTGCCCGTTGCCGGCTGCGCGAGGCGCTAATTTGTCCATAAGGCTGGTCGGCGACACGTCCTCGGGTGCGATGGCGCTGAATCTCGACGAAAATGTGCTTCGGAGAAGGCCACCATAACCACCGCCGGCTACAACGACGTTGCTCCTCAGTTCCCCACCGTTGGGCCCCGAGGATGTGATTCCACCTGAATGATACAGGGGCGCAAGTAGTTCCTGATGAACACCGGTCAGTGGTGATGCCGCGAGACCGCCGCCTGAGCTTCGACGTAAATCGAGAGTGAGGCTCAAGCCGTCGGCAATCTTTCTATCAGTGCTGCCAGCCGGTCCCGAACAGAAGTACATGAAGTCTTTGGCGCATCCGGCCGCCATAGCGGCGGCGAGGACGAGCCTTGAATCGAAGCCGCCGGTGATATGAGCAATTCTTCGATCTGTCGGAAGCTTTGATACAGCCAGAACGGACTCAATGAGCTCATCGCGAATCCCTTGAACCGACTCAACGTATGTTGGTTCAGAATCATCCGGAGCATAGCGGCCACGTCTTGCACCATCCTTGGATACCTGCCAGTACTCAAAAGGATCCAACCGATCGACGTCTTCATAGCTAGACGGCGTCAAGCCTCCATTGCCGAGGATCAACCGCTCCAGTTGGAAGTCAGCCGACTTGCGTAGCGGAAGTCTCATTGCCGTCACTACATTTGCCAGCGAAACCATGTCGGTGGAAATAATTTGTGCGCCGTTTGAGAGATATCTAAAAGCGAGAGCCCCGCCCAGTGGGTCTGGCAAACAAAGCACTTGTTGAGCGTCCAAATCGATGACAAAAGCGGCGCAGGGATTCTTGACGCCCTTACCCCAACGGTCGGCTACAGCATCGGCAGATTCATGCTGGCAACTTCGGTCAAGGAAATCGGCAACCCCCTCACCATCAATGACGGTTGTTGAGCCAGTAATGCCTACACCATCGAGTAGGTAGAACTTGTTGCCTCTACGGGCGCCCTCTGCCCCTGGGTGAAACACAGCTAATGTCTTCCCGACGCGGATACTTGCCGGGAGGTGATTCGAGTTACCCAGCACTACTACCGGAGCGCGCAATGACGCTAATAGGTCCGGATTCCGTTCATTTGGTGGCGGAACACTGGATGCTGATAACTTCAACGCCGGCTCAGAAGAATTCACCTAGGAATTATAGCACCTTCTTGGCTGCGATGAATGAAATTGGCATACATCTATCTGATTTTGAAAAACTCTTCTATGTATCCGTTTTTCAGTAGATTATCCACCGCTGGTAAATTCAAAGCCTCAATTCAGATTGTCTCGAAGCCAATTGGAATTTGTTCTGGTACGACTGGTCAGCGGGCCGCCGCCTGAAGTGCCTTGTTAAAGGACGCCAGCCGGCTCACCTCAAGCGCCACCGGCTCCACCACAAAGTCTTCCGCCACAGCCGCGACGGAGCCTTTCAGCCGTTTCCGGGCCGCCGCGCCGCGTGCCCGGGCGGCTGCGCCGGCGATGAACTTCGCCAGGACGGCCAGCACAATCCCCAGCAACGCCCCGCCGGCGATCATGACGGTCGGCACCGGCCAGCCCTCCACCAGCGGAACCTCCGGCACGGGCAGCTGCAAATAGCCCAGCGCGGCAAGCACTCCCAGCCAGGCGAAACCGCCGAGGGCTGTCAGCAGGGCAAACCACTGGACGATGTTGAACGGCGTCCACCACCAGGATGTGCCGCCCGCCTTCAGCTCTGTGGACGCGATGGCCTGGTCCAGGGCATCGGGAAGCTGCTCTCGGCCCTCGCGGGCGGCACCGCGGATGACGGCTCGCCAGGGCCCCGGGGCGCCGTCGGACGCGGCGTCGGCAAATTCACGGACGGCGGCGTCCGTGCGGGCCCGCTCCGGGGCGCCGGCCGGCGGCAGCGAGGTGCGGTTCACTTCGGGCTTGGCGCCCTCCCGGCGCAGGTTGAGACGCCGCAGCGGATCGGGCCGGAAGCGGACCAGCCAGCGCGTCACCGGCCATCCGGTGCGGCGGGTCGCCTCCAGCCGGTACGACCGGACCACCGCGTCCACCACGACCGGGACGTTGGCGGCAACCGCCAGCTCCTCCGCCAGCCGCGCCTTCGACGCTGCGCTGACCCCGGCCGCCTCACCGCTGCCGGACGCCTCGCCCAGCCGGGCTGACTCTGCCGTAACGTCCGCGCCCAGGCGCTGGGACTGGGCCTGCCGCTGCGTGGCCACCTGGCGGATGGCGGCGCGGACCTTGTCCACGCCGGTCCCTGCAACGGCAGAGGCACCAATGACCTGCACCTTGCCCAGCCCGTCCCGGGCCAGGATGGCCTTGAGTGATTCCAGGACCGGGGCAACGTCCCGCTCCGGGAGCCGGTCCACCTGGTTCAGCACCACCAGGGTGACGGCGCCGTGGGAGGCCAGCGGGGTGAGGAAGTCGTTGTGGACCGCGGCGTCGGCGTATTTCTGCGGATCGAGCACCCAGACCAGGACGTCCACCAGCCCCACCATCCGCTCCACGATCTCGCGGTTGGCGGCGCGGGTGGAGTCGAAGTCGGGAAGGTCCAGGAGGATCAGGCCAGTGCCTTCGTCGGCGAAACCTGGCACGGGCGCGCCATGGTGCCGGTTCCGGACGTCCAGCCAGTCCAGCAGCGGCTCGCTGCCCTCGGCGCCCCAGATGCCGGCGAGCGGCTCGGAGGTGGTAGGCCGCCGGGCGGCCGCCGTCGCGATTTCCTCGCCGCTGACGGCGTTGAAGAGGGAGGATTTCCCGCTGCCGGTGGCCCCGAAGAAGCCGACAACCGTGTGGTCGCCGGAGAGGGACCGCCGGGAACTGGCCCGGTCCAGCACCTGGAGCACCCTGTCCAGGACGTCGTCCGGGAGCGCCCCCGCGGCCAGTTCGCGTGCCTCGTTCAGGGCCTCCAGCCGGCGGTCCAGCCGGGAAGCCTGCGCGGCGGCGCCATGGCGGCTCATGCGGAGGCCGCCAGCCGGCGCAAGGCCACAGCGTGGCCGGCGAGTACCGCATGCCCGGAGAGCACCGCCGGAGCGACCCCGTCGGTGAACTCAAGCCGGGCCAGGAAGCGCTCTTGTTCCGCCTCGAGCAGCCGCTGGCAGCGGGCGTGGAGATCCTCGCGGGCGGTCTTGGCGAGCCGGCGGACGGCGTCCTCGCCAAACACCGCTTCCAGCAGCCGCTGTCCGACGACGGCGGTTCCGCCGGCGACGCCGACCTCCAGGCCGGTCAGCCCGGCCGTCATGGAGAACACGACAATCATCAGGGCGGCGCCGAGTCCGTTGATGCCGAAGGACAGCCAGCGGGCCTGCGTGCGCTTGCCCTGGCCCTCGGTCCGGATCAATTCCATGAGGCTCCCCTGCCAGGCCCGGATCTCGGCGGCAGCCTTTTCGGCGAAGCCGTCGGAGGTCCCGGAGAGGTCGTCACTGCCCAGCAGTTGGCGGCCGGCCGGATCGGAACGCCAGCGCCGGTCCGTGTCTTCGGCCGCGTTGGCGGCCTCATCGATGATGACGGCCTGCAGTCCGGTCTCGATCGCCGTCTCCACCCGCACCGCCGGTGCCGGTTCGCCGCGGAAGAAGGCACCCAGCCGGTCCCGGAACCGGCCGACGTTCTGCTCCACCGCCCGGAAGAACTCGCCGGTGCCCACGAAGTCCTGCCAGCGGGCCAGGACCTCGCCCCGCAGGAGGGCGCCGTCCCGGGTGGCCTCAAGGATCCGTGCCACGGCGTCCCGGTAGGCGTCCCGGGCGTCCCCGGCGAGGACGTCGGCGGCGTGTTCCTGGTCCCCGGCGGCCTTGGCCACTGCCTCGACCCGGCTTCCCAGGGCTTTGACGGTCCCGTTGAGCGTCCGCCGGGCGATGTCTGCCCGGCCGGCAGCATCTGCGGCAAGTTCCTGCACCCAGACGCGCAACGGCTCCACGGCTTCGGGCGGAAGCATCCCCATCCCGTCCAGGGCCGCCTCGGGGACGACGAACAGTTTTGCCCCGCCCAGGCCTTCCCTGCTGAGCATGGACTGCAGGTCGGCACTGACCTCGTCCTCGGCGGCCGGCGGGACCCGGTCCAGGACCACGGCCACCATGATGTCCCGGGAGGCGGCGTCCAGCAGCAGGCGCCAGGGGACGGCGTCGGCATAGCGGTTGGCGGTGGTGACGAACACCCACAAATCGGCGGCGGCCAGCAGCTGCCCGGCGAGCTGGCGGTTGTCAGCGGACACCGAGTCGACGTCGGGAGCGTCCAGCAAGGCGATCCCCTGCGGCACGGCCGGGTCGGCGACCAGCACCAGCGAGGTGATCGCGGCGGCGTCCGGCGTGGGCCCGGCCTGGCTGGCGGGCCGGGGTTCATGGTTCACCGTTCCGCGGATCCGGCTCAGGCTCGGCAGGACCCGCTGGTCCTCGAACCACCGGCCGTCGGCGGGGTGGTGCAGCAGGATGGGCTGGCGCGTTGTGGGCCGGATGGCCCCGGCGCGGGTCACGGCGTGCCCCACGAGGCCGTTGACCAGGGTCGATTTCCCGGCGCCGGTGGATCCGCCCACGACGGCGAGGAGCGGCGCGTCCAGGCTCCGGTAGCGCGGCAGGATATAGTCCTCCAGCTGGGCCAGGGCGTTGCGGATGTCCAACCGCGCCTCGTCCGAGCCGGGCAGAGCCAGCGGCAGCGCAGTCGTCGCAAGGTCGCGATGGACGGCTTCCAGCAGGTCAACGGCCGGGCCGTGGTTTTCTTCGGAGCTCACCGCATCATCATGCCATTTCATGGCAGTGCCGATCGCCGGGCAATACAAAAGGACCCCGCCTGCTGGGGCGAGTTCTAGCGGTCGTTGCAACACCCAGACTTTTGCAGCTGCGGGGAGGCCGGTCTGACCGCCTCCGGATGTGTCATCACCGTCAGCTGATGGTGATGGTTGATGCGACGCTGGGAACGCCTTTGGAGTCCATGGCGAAGAGCAGATAGGTGCCCGGCACCAGCACGCCGCGGTCGGCCGGCAGTTTCAGCGTTGCGGTATTGCCGGACGCCGCGGTTGCGGTGACCGGGATCCGCCGCTGGTCCGTGTTGACGGTGTGGGTGACGGTGCCCATCCGCATCAGGGAGAACTTGCTGACCGGCGCCCCGGTGGTCACCGCAATCGTGCTGCCGGCCGGCGCGGTGGCCGGTGCTGTCACGATCGTCGGCCGGGAGCGTTCGCTGCCGTCGTCGTTCAGAAGGTAGGGCGGTGTGAAAATCTCGCCGTCCAGATGATTGGTGGTGCAGTTGCCGCAGAGCCCGCCGCCGCCGACGAAAATCCGGGCATCAGGGAGCAGCAGTGCGACGCTGTGGTAAGTCCGGGGAATGGCCATGGGGGCCAGGGTGGTCCACTCCCCCGTGGCCGGGTTCCAGATTTCCGGGGACATCCTGGCGTCGGTATCGCTGAACGGAACCGGAATGGGCTGACCGCCGGCGACGAAAACCTGCCCATCGGGCAGAGCGACACCGCTCGCGAAGGACCGACTGACGGCCATGTCGCCGGTCCGGGCCGCGGTGACCCCGTTGTTGATGTCGATGGTGTAGGCGCGTGCCGTGGCAGGAGAGTCGTCGTAGGCCGGCGCCCCGCCCACGGTGAGGATCTTTCCGACGTCGTACATCACGGCGTCGCCGTTCATGGCGTCGGCGCTGTCCGAGCGGTTGCCGGCCGAGGTGATGCTGCCGTTGCCGGTGGTGGAGATCCAGTTCATCTGGCGGCTGGGCCCGGCCTGGAACACCCGGCCGCCAGAGGCGGCAAACAGCCAGGTGTGGTTGTCGGCCCGGTACGCGCCGCGGGGATCGGCGGTCATGGTGCTGTCAACCGGCACGTCCGGCAGGAGGCGCCAGCCGCCCTCCGCAGACCAGACCTCGCCGTGTTTGCTGCCCGACCCGCCCGACCACGAACCGCCGATGGTAAAGACCTCTCCGGTGGACGTGGTGACATTGCTCTGGTAGCCGCGGGGGATCATCATGTCCGGCCCGGCGGACCAGGCGTTCGTCGCAGGGTTGTAGAGAGTGGTTTTCGAGCTGTTGCTGCCGCCGCTGATCAGGATTTTCCCGTCCGGCAGCATCGAGGTCCCGGGGCAGAACATGTCGTGACCGGTGTTGACCACCTGGGCCGGGCTCACGACACCGGTAGACAGGTTCAGGATGGACGCCTGCGTGTAGCCCCTGCTGCCGCCAAAAGCGGTGGGAGAATACGCGGACCAGGTCAGCATCCGGTTGCCCGGCAATAGCGCGGCCGCGGCCGGGACCAGCGGGAAGTTGATCGTCGGACCCCAGGAACCAATGGACGGACCGAGGAGGTTGATCTCGGCGGCGCTGCTCCACGGACCGCGGTTGCCGGCCTCAGTGGTCGCGGTCAGCCGGACGTAGCGGGCGCTGACCGCGGTGAAGTTCACCGTCTTCTCCGCACCGGTGTCCGGCCAGGTGCCGCTCGCGGCGTCGCTCCATGTGGTGCCGTCGTCGCTGACCGCGATCTTGAAAGTGCCGACCCGCCCGTTCGTGCCGTCCGTTCGCGGGAGATAGCGGAGCCCCGCGATGGTTCGCGCCGCCTTGGTGTCGATGGTGATGGTGTGCGGCAGCGGTGCGGCCGGGGCGGGGGACCACCTGCTGTGCCAGATGGTGGAGGTACTGCCGTCGAGCACATTGCTGGCCCTGCCGTTGATGCGGGAGGTCTCCGCGTCGCTGGCCGTCGCGGTCCACCCTACGCGGGGCAATGCACCCGAGGCGGACACAGTTTGCCCTACCAGCAGATTGATCTCGGCGGCGCTGCTCCACGGACCGCGTTTCCCCGCCTCGGAGCTCGCGGTCAGCCGGACGTAGCGTGCAGTCACGGCCGTGAATGACACCGTCTTCTCCGCGCTGGTGTCCGGCCAGGTGCCGCTGGCGACGTCGCTCCAGCTGGCGCCATCGGCGCTGACCCTGATCGAGTAGTTGCCGACGCGCCCGTTCACGCCATCCGTGCGCGGAAGGTAGCGGAGACCCCCGATGCTGCGTGTGGCCTTGGTGTCGATGGTGATGGTGTGCGGCAGCGGTGCCGCCGGGGCCGGGGACCACCGGCTGTGCCAGATCGTGGCGGTGCTGCCGTCGAGCACGTTGCTGGCCCGGCCGTTGATGCGGGAGGTCTCGGCGTCGCTGGCCGTGGCAGTCCATCCGGCGCGCGGCAGCACCCCCGACGGGGATGCCGTCTGCCCGGCCAGCAAGTTGATCTCGGCGGCGCTGCTCCACGGGCCGCGGTTTCCCGCCTCGGACCTCGCGGTCAGCCGGACGTAGCGGGCGTTCACCGCGGTGAAGGACACCGTCTTCTCGGAGGCGGTGTCCGGCATGGTTCCGGTTGAGACGACGGTCCAGTCAGTGCCGGTAGTGCTCACCCGGATTTCGAAGGTGCCCACGCGACCGTTCGCGCCGTCCGTCCGCGGGAGAAGACGGAAACCCCCGATGCTGCGCGTGGCCTTGGTGTCGATCGTGATGCTGTGCGGCAGCGGTGCCGCCGGTGCCGGCGACCACCGGCTGTGCCACATCGTGGAAGATTTTCCGTCCAGCACGTTGCTGGCCCGGCCGTTGATACGGGCGGTCTCGGCGTCGCTGGCCGTGGCCGTCCACCCGGTCCGCGACAGGAGAACGGGAACGGCCTCCGTCGCCGCGGCGGGCAGCGCGGCGTTGTGAATGTGCGGCCCGACCGATGACGAGGAGCCCTGCCCGGAGTTATGCGCGTGCAGACCGGCCGTGCCAAAGGAATTCGGCAGAACCACCGCCCCATATCCAGCGACCAGTAGGAATCCAACCAGGAAAGCCACCCATCGACGAAACCGAAGGCGCCGCACCGCGGCCGGCACAGCCCTGGCCGATTCCCGCCTCGCGTGGAATCTGATCGCCGTGCCAGTAAACCGATGCATCTGCGCCCCCCTCGTGGCACGACCCGTCGTAATAGGACCGACACTAGGGAGGGGGACTTGTGAAAACCTTGGGTGACCAGCAGAAATACTCGCGGTGCGCGAACGGCGCACCGTCCGGGAGGCGCACGGCGGGACAGGGTCAACCCTGGACACGGATCGGGGCAACGCAAAACGGCCCCGGGCTAATGCCCGGGACCGTTTCATCTGTGACCCCAGCGGGATTCGAACCCGCGTTACCGCCGTGAGAGGGCAGCGTACTAGGCCGCTATACGATGGGGCCGCGTACTCTCCAGAACAGCATTTCTGCCATTCGCGCTAAGCGATTGTTTCATACACTCAGCAAGTGTTTCAAATCGGCGAACCGATCCAAAACCCCTGACCAGCCGCGGAAATCCGCGGAACTATCAGAGCTGGGATACCAGGACTCGAACCTAGAATGACGGTACCAGAAACCGTAGTGTTGCCAATTACACCATATCCCAATGGAACTTTCGGGCCGGATCCGCGGGCCTAAACCCTCGCTCCCGGCGCCTCAGCACGAGTAATTACTTTACCCGAGAGTTTTCGTCTGCACAAATCGGGTTGGGACGGGTCTACCGGCTCCACGATCGGCGCTTATCTGGGCGGGTTCGGACAGATCAGTCCCCGGGCGTTCCGGATCCACGGTCGTTCACGAACACAGGAATCACGCAGCCCAGCGGACCGCTGGTCGATGCGGCTGGCACTACCTTAGGTCCTATGGGACTTCCTCCCACCTGATGCGCGTCTAGCGGAGGGGCGCGACTCCGGAGATCAGGCCGGATAGTCTGCCCCGACCGACGACTGCGCTACCGGTGGATCAGAACCCAAAACCAAAGAAACTGGTCAAGCATCATGTTCAGTCTGACCAACATGATGTCCTTGGTGTCCTTGACTTCGGCTGCAGACAATTCATCTGCTGAGGTGTCATAGACCCCGGCGCAGCAGAGCCCTCAATGAAGTATGTGTGGAGTGACTGCGGCCATAGGAGGCCGAGTTGAAGTTGGACTGTTTGGAGAGCATCACGACGTGGAGGTGCGTGCCCGTCGAGCGGCCGGTGTTACCGGCTCTTCCACTTTTAGCGTGGCGGCGGGATTTCAGCATGCCTGTCGGGCTGCCGTGTACAACAATAGCCGGAGCCTGTAATGCTCATGATTCCAGTATCCGCGGGCGGCTCGTTTGAGGTTCTTGGCGCTGAGGTTCACCGCTTCGCTGCGCGCGTTCGTGACCCTGGTCCGTCAGAACGTGAGCAGTTCCTTGCGCCACATCTTCAGGGTAAGGAACAGTGATTTCGCCTCGCGCATTCTGGTGGCTTTCACGGCATTCTCGAGCTCGGCCCAGGCTCGGTGGAAACCGTCGATGTGATCGGTCTTCAGCAGCTGGCGGACGTGTTCCTTGATGCCCCAGACGACACCGAGTTCAAGGTCTGAGCCAATGATTTGCTGCAACCGTCCGCGCTGGGCGGAGGACATGTTTTCCTGGTTGCAGGTCAGCAATTTCCGGTACTTCCAGGCCGGATCAGTGGCCCTGCCGCGCCTGCCGTGGAGGTCGTGGGCGCGGCGCCGCCGGACCTCGGTGACCATCTGGTTCGCCCGGGCCACCACATGCCAGTGGTCCACGGTGATGGCTGCCTTGGGCAGGACCTTGCGGATGGCCCGGCGGAACTCGGTGGACATATCCATAGCCACCATCTCCACCTTGTTACGCCACGAGCGCGGTCTGGCGCCGATCCAGTCACGCACCGCCTGGCCGCGGCGGCCGTCCACGATGTCCAGGATCGCGCCGGTGTCCAGGTCCGTGAAAACGATCGACCACGGCTCCACCCTGGTGACTTTTCCGGCCTCGGTTTTCAGGTAGCGGACCCGTCGGAAGCGATGTTCGTCCACGCCCAGCCGGCGGACCAGGCGCCGGTCCACACCGCCGTCCAGGACGGCAGTGTCCTCCATGACACGCATGGCGGTCGTCCACGACACACCCGAGGCCGCGGCAACCCGGGACACGGCCCGAAGCTCCGCGGACAGGTCTGCGACAATGCCGGCCACGAGCCTGCTGGTCAGCCTCGAACGCAGCGGAATCTCATCGGTGGTCTGCACGAAGGACCGACGCGGATACTGCGGTTCCAGACACGCCAGCCGCCGCTTCCGGACCCTGACTTCCAGGGGCTCTCCGCCGCACTGGATATCCCGGACGCGGTGGACAGGACGGGCCTGGATCCGGGACGACAACACCCCGCAGTCAGGACAGGCCCCTTCTCGCTCGACCGGCTCGACAACAACCGTCCGGCCAGCACCGGCCCGCTCGGCGGAGAGCACAACATGGCCCTCCAAATTGAACAGAATCGACGCGGCATCGCACGTCTGCGTAATCTGTAACAAGGCTCGTAGTCCTCAGCAATAGATGTCTCGACAACACCTATGCTCGCAGGGCTATGAGCCCCTTCATTTGAAGGACACCACGCTTAAAATTGATGAGCCGTGTTACCCGTCTTAGCCATATGTTGGCGGACAGCCGAGGCTACGATCGTGTGCGCTCCCAAGTGGGTCGAGAATTAAAAGGGCAAGGAAAAGCACCCTTCGAATTTTGGTCTCTGTTGCGGTCTTATTCGTATGTGTACTCGCCCGTTGCTGCCCAGGTCGCGGCGGCCACCAACGACTTCGAGATGATCTCGTCGGGTTGGGCCACATGGGCATGTGGTCCTTCATAGAACTCGTAACGAATATTCGTTCGGTTAGGCCCGGAGTCCGCGGCTTCTCTAAAAGGTCCATAGTGGCTGGTCACGTGTGAATGATCATTGCTGTTCTGGATGTAAAGCACTCTGTTTTCTGTCGGGCGGCTGTAAGTTTTGACTGCAGATGCACGCTCGCCCATCGGCGAAACCCAGTCGTGCTCCATGGTCAACTGCTCGACGGGAACCGGCAGCAGGTGAGGCATGACAATTCGGACGTACCGGCGCTGCGGTCCCATGTGAATGCCCTCGATGAGGTACTCGTTGATGGCAGTCTGGGGGTTAATTGTTATGGCGGTGCTCCCCGCGACGAACGCTGACACCTGAAGTGATGCGAAGCCTCCGCCGGATCCACCGAAGAAGATGATGTGTTTTGCTCCGACGCTCGCAGCCGCTTTCGTGGCCCATTCAGCGAGAACAGGCCGTAGATCAAGCTCGTCCCAGCCCGTGTACCAGGACAGTTGGAGTTCGTCGCTGATCCGGAGGGTCGGGTCCGAGAAGAAGAGCAGGCTGTAGTCGGTCTTGAGGAAGCCGGCAAGACGCTCAAATCTCGGCAGGACGACTGTTTCGCGGGTGAGCGCACCGTGGAACGCAACGAGTAGCACGTCTGACCCCTTGTTGACTAGCAGCGCCTCCAAGTCAATATCCTCCGTTAGTGCGGCGGCGTAGCGGGAAGCGCCAACTTCCCCACTCGGGTCAAAGCAAGTGGCGTCAGGAAGCAAAGTGACCGGGACATTGGTCCCGCCTTGTGCGATGTGTTCTGTGGCAATCAGCATGGTCAAAGTATGGCAGGGAGTTCTCCTGGGTCAGCTCTTGCGCAGTAGGCCGCACGCTGCACCCCTCCCGCTTGGTACGATTCTGGGCATGACTAACTGGCAGGACTACATGGTTGAACGAATCGCGAATAGGGAGCCCGGGATCCCCTGGTTCATCCACGACAAGCTCAAGTGCTACCGGTGGTGCGAGGAACACGGCTTGGCCACCGTAACGGTCCTTCGCGACTGGGCAAACCCGGGTGAGATCAGTCTTGCAGGCCTGCCCTCCGAGTACGTCATCAAGCCCTCCATGCAGTCCTCAACCAAAGGTGTAATGGTTATCCGCAAGGTTGATGGGGAGCTTTGGGACTCGATGCAACGCCGCTACGTAACCGAAGATGAAATCGTCTCCCTCCAGGAGAAGATGTTCGATGAGACCCAGTCGCTGAGCAAGAGAATCATCGTCGAAGCGAAGATTGAGGATGTCGCCGGCGTTGACATACCCCGCGACTTCAAGGCTTACTCGTTCGGCGGCGAAATCGCCCTCATTCTGGAAATCGACCGCAACACAAAGCCCTCAAGTGTCAGTTGGTTCGACGGTGAATTTAACGCCGTCACTGACGACCGAGTCACGAGTAACCCAGAATTCACCCGCCAGCGCGAAGCGATACGGCCTAAGCAGTGGGCCGAGATACTGGATCTTGCCAAACGAACCTCGGCATTCCTCGACACGCCGTTCGCGAGCATCGACATGTACTCCACGCAGACTGGGCCGATTGTGGGCGAAGTTACACTCGCCCCGGGCGGCTTGTATCACGGAAAGCATTACACACTCTCCGCTGAGCAGCAGGACCGGATGGGGGCAATGTGGGCGCGAGCCGCGGAAGCCATGAACCCGGATACGGAGCGCGGCCGCCTCAACATCCTTGCCAAGCTAATGCACGATGCCCCTTACGCGCTGCTGGCCGAGGACCAGCAACACCAGGTCGACCAGGCCCGGCAATTTGAATTGCAGCAGCCGGTCTAGCTGCAGGCCGGGCTGCCTAAGGACCCAAGTCCTGCGGCGGCCTCTTGCGTCAGTACGGAGTCTGCGTGCAGGTTCTGCGCAGCCGAACTTGCATTCCTACCGCACGGTCCGGACGTTGTTGCGGGAAGCCGTGCGCCGCCGCTACCTGCAGTCCCGGGCCGACGAGATCACCGCGGCCCTGCGGCGCGAGCAGTTTGGGGCCGCGCGGGGATCGAGGCCGCCGCCACCTCTAGGGCGCAAGTAGCGGTCATTGCTGAGCTGAACATCAGGTCCAGACGCTGTAAGGGCAGGTGGAGGTGTGATTTGGGCGGCACCCGGACGCTGAGACCTACTGAGCCAGCGAGGCCTCGGCCCTGTGCTCGGTGGCCGGTATCCGGATGCTAGTCGAGTTCGGCGACGACCCGCATCGTACACCTATGCCCGGGCGCGGAAGAACTACTCCGGCATGAGTCCGATCATCCTCGCCTCCGGCAAGAAATGCGTGGTGCTGGCCCGTTGCGCCCGCAAGCACCGTCTCGGCGACGCGCTGAACGGTCAGGCTTTTACAAGGCTGAGTGCTTCGCCCGGCGCACGGGTCTACGATGACGCCCGCAGAGCGCGCAGAGCCACCCAGCATTAGCCCTGCGCGCTCTCGGGAACCGGCTGGTGGGAATCCTGCCCGGCTGCTTGCGCCACCGCACGATCTACGACTAAAGCACCGCCTGGCCCGCAGCCTCCGAGGAAGAATGCCCGCGGCAGCTTGACAGCTTAGACCCATAGGATGTCGTGATTGTTCCCGACATATCCGTCGCCGGACCCGTGGAAGTCAGCTGGTCCAAGCGCCGGTACTTCTCCGATGAATCCGAATGGCCTGGCCATGCACGGCCTTCTTCGAAGCCACCGTCGAGGTCGCACTTGGTCCAATCGGACACGCTTATCTCCGCCGTCATTGATTCCGCCAGCGCCGCCACAGAGACGGCCGCCGCTCACGGCGTCTCGTGGTGGCTGGTCCAGCGGGCCTTGAACACGGCGGCAACCAGACTGCCGGACACGTACAAGCTGCGGCCACGGATGCTCGGCACGACGAGCACCACTTCAGGTCCGTCCGATTCCTGCAGGACCCCCAAAGCAAGGCTTAGAATGTTTCGAACCCCGGGTGATCACCATCTTCCATATGGACACCGGGCAAGTCCTCGGCCTGGTCGACCGCAACGACAACAAGGGCGTCGGCGAATGGCTGTTCAAGCGCCCGCTGGAATGGCGCCTCGGCGTGCAGGCCGTGGCGATCGACCCATCCGCAGCTGTCCCCGGAGCCCTGCCGATGTGGCTGCCCCGCACCGCCGTCTCGGTCGACGCTTCCACCTAATCCTGCTCGGCAACAACTTGATCCCCGAAGTCCGCCAGCGTCTGACACCGGAGACCAAGGGCCGCCGTGGCCGCACCACCGACACGGTCTGGGCCAGCCGGAGGCTGCTTCTCCGGCCCGCGAGACGCTCTCGGACCGCGGAAGCGACCGGCTAAGCCGAGTGTTCGATCACGACAACCCGACCGGCAACCTGCAGGCGGCGTAAAACGTCCAAGAACAGCTGCGAGCTCTGCTGCGCCCGGCTCACTCCGAGACGCCAACGCCGCGAAGGACAGGCTCGGGAAACTTGTCGAAATCGCCGCACGCCCGAGGCGACACTGCTCTGGCGCACGGTCTGCCGCTGGTGGAGGCGAATCGACTCTTCACGGTTCTTGGGGAAGTGATTCCCGGATGAGTGTTATGCCGCCGTCCGGACGGCACTTCTCATGAGGATAATCGATTTGTAGTCCCCGGGTTCCGGTGGCCGCGGGTGGTGCGTTTGATGTGTTTGATGCTGGTGTTGTTGGCCTCGACCTTGCCGGCGGTGGCGCCGGTGACGATGAGGACTTCGATCTCGTTCCACCACCGGCAGACCGTCCGGTAAAGCTTGTTCGTTTCCGGCCGGCCGGCGGCTCTCACGAGCACTTTGAGTTCCTCTTTCGCGGCTGCCGCGTCGGCCAGGGAGTCGGTGCGCAGCAACGCCCTGAGTTGCTCCTTGACCTTCCACACGGCTTGGAGCTTGCCGGTCGCGTCGTCGGCGGCGAAGACCTCCTCCAGCCAGTGAGCTGCCCTGTCCGAGAGCGTGTCGCCGGCCCGCAGGAGCAGCATGCGGTGGGCCCAGGCCTGATCCACGCCGCGGCCGCGTCGTCCCTTGACCTGTTGCGACAGGTTCTAGCGGGCCTCTGTCATGGCCTGGTTGCCGAGGGAGACCAGATGGAAATGATCGACCGCGACGGCGGTGCGGGGCAGCCACATCCTCGACGCCTTGCGGAACGCGGCCGACGGGTCGATCGCCACGACCTGCACGCCCAGCCGCCAGGCCAGCGGGCGGGCGAAGAGCCAGTCCCCGAGGCCCCTGTGGTCCCGGCCATCGACCACGCCCAGGACCTGCCCGGTGTCCAGATCAACGATGGTTGTCATCCACGGCTCATGCCGGACCCAAGTGCTCGACCCATAGTCCCGGAAGAATCGCACGGACCGGGACCGGTGTTCATCGATGCCCAGCATCCGCGGCCTGAGGTCATCCACATCCGGCAGGGTGAGATGGCAGGCTTCGGTCAGCGCGGCGCGGACCATCCACCAGGACACCGCGAATGCAGCGGCGGTCGAGGACAGGGCCCGGCCGGAGCTGATGACCCCATCAACGACGTGGTTCCGGAGCCTGCCGGTGGACCGGGCACGGCGCGGTACCTGGGCAGTGGATTCGAAGAACGACAGCCGCGGGCAGGCCGGCTCCTCGCAGTGCCAGCGGTACTTGGACCATAGCACTTCGAGGGCGCCGGCCACGGGAATGTCCCGGATCCGCTGGAAGCGCCGTTCCTTCCGCCGCGCTGCAACGACACCGCAGCTCGGGCAGCCCGGCGGCAGGTTCGTTTCGATGATGACCCGGCGCCTGCCGTCGTCCAGAACGGTCGCGGAGATGACACGGTAGTCAGGCAGATTGAGAGTGCTGGTGGCAACGTCGGACGCCACAACGATAGGGTCAGTCAAGGCCAGTGGCTCTGTTCCGGTTGAATGCTTAGACACACTTATCCCAGCAGGGCCACGGGCCCCTTCTTTATCTGGGACACGGAATCAATTCCCTACAAACCTTGAAGAACCGGCAAATCGAAGTCCTCATTGTCACCGGGGAACAACAGCGAAGGTCGAGAACCCAAAAACGGACAGGATGCGGATTCGTCAATAGCATGAATTGCACCACCCGCATAACGCTCAGAAGCGCGGCCAGAACGGCGGCCTGAACATTCACCGCACGGTGGAAAACCCACGAACCACATAGAACATTCAATCCGGTAAGTTCAACCCGGAAGGAAGGTAACTTCCCAGCTACAAATCAGCTTTTTCATCGATGGCGGCGTACAAGATGTGTGGCTCAAGGGTCGGTCCGTGACTCGCGGCGGTAGGGCGGACGAGACCTAACGCGTTATGCAGGTGGAACAAGAAGGGAGGAACTATCATCGCCCATCGGCACTCCAAGTGCAGGTCAAATCGACGAACGAGCGAGCGAGCATGTCCAAAAGTATCTAAGGCACTTCCAAATCAAGACCTGGAGATTAAATTACGCTCGGCTTCGTCCCACATCTCACCCATCAGGTGATCGAGACCGTCAGATAAGTTGAAGTGCTCACCGAAATACAAGCCCCCCGGAGTAAGAGTTAGCTCGCCGACGACTGGACCTGAGATACTGGCGTACATATCCACGCTCACAAATGGCGTCGGTATCGCAAGAGATACGCGACGAGCGAGGTCCAAAAGCTCGGGCCAAGACGAAGGGCGACAGCCATTTTTGTGTTGCACATACTTTTCGCAGAGAATGATTTTGTCATCGCGCAAAGGCATATAGCTTCCGTCGAACCATGCAACGGCTGAGGGCGAAACATTGCGGTCGATTTCAAGTACTAGTGCCACTCGGCCGTGAAAAACGTAAGCCTTGTAGTCGATTGGGACATTATGCCCCTGGATGTCTACTACAAGCTCCTCGATAATGACGTTCTTTGCAGGATCCTGGATCTCATTGAAGTAACGGGCTTGTTCGTCGACTATCTGGGACAAGGTGAGCGTCCGTTTTCGCAGTGAATCAAAATAACCGTCATCAGTCCGGGACAAAACCATAACGCCACGCATAGAAGACTCAAGATTCGGCTTGATAACAAAGTTGACCGGAAGCCCGCTTAGATCAATGTCGCTTGGTCGTTCGAACACGCGCAGCAGTCGAGCTGTCGGAAATGAGTTGGCTTCGCAAAATTCATGGAGTTCAGCCTTATTCAGAAGCGACCATGGAACCGCCGGCTCTAGCCCTTCAATGCGCTGCTTGATGCGTGCCCGCCACCCCATGACTGCCTCCCGACCTTGATTCACGCCGTAACCTCCAGCTCGACTCCCGGGACACCGCGAACTACGCATCGAGCTACGATGTCTTCACCTCGGTCAAGCAACGAACGCGATCCGCGAATTCATGTACGGCACCCACGGGAACAAGGTCATAGGGGGTGCCGGCCACAGTCCTTTCAGCCAAAGCGCCAACGTCGTAGGCCACCGTTTGTAGGCCGGAGGCTAATGCTTCGGCTACACCGTATCCAAACGACTCTCCAAGACTCGTGCTACAGAACACGCCGCCCCTGAGGGCCGCAAACCGATAGATTGCAGCGATTTCTGCTTGAGAAATATTGAGCAGAATACTAATGCGCTCGGATAGGCCATACTGCGCAGCATCCGCCAATATCTCGGAGATGCGTTCAGGCTGTGTTTCGAAACTAACGATCAGTATTCCGCGATAATCGGGCGAAAGCAGGGAAAGCACTCTCAGGAAGTCCCTAGGATTCTTGCCTTTATCAAACCGACCAATCCAAATCAGGGGGACACCGTCAGCCAAGCCAGGCAGCTCCGCATTTGGGATGAATGTATTAAATATCGCACCATCTATAAGATTCGGGACCTCAACCACCCTATCGCGTTCAGCGAGAGGGAGCTTTGCACGTACTACCTCCCGGAGGAAAATGCTGGGAACAGAGATCTGGTTGATGCGGCGTCGATCCAACAATCCAAGCTCGCGCTCTATAATAGCCTCATCTGATGTATGAAATTCGTAGTTAACTCGCGAAGGGGTATCTACGTCTATCAAACCGACAATTTCGGGAAGTGAAATGACTCTGATTTCATCGAAATGAGCAACCGCACTAATGTGACGAAGAAATCCCTCAAATCGACCTCGAGTTACTATTCGGACCGTAACATTTGGGACGCCGGCATAGGCGGACATGCCGGAGAGATCGGTGTGGAAAAGTAGGTTATGTTCCTCCTCCGGATTCGCAACGGCGCGATTGCGTAGAACAGTCGTCATTCCACCTAAACTACAGTTTGGATATACCGAAAGTATTTTACGTTTCATTTTTAATTCCCATCAGTTCCACCATGCGCTCCGCTCGAGCCC
The DNA here is from genome assembly GCF_059816125.1 of Arthrobacter sp. 001422645. Classification (NCBI taxonomy): domain Bacteria; kingdom Bacillati; phylum Actinomycetota; class Actinomycetes; order Micrococcales; family Micrococcaceae; genus Arthrobacter; species Arthrobacter sp. 001422645. The sequence goes on from NZ_JCBANT010000005.1 coordinate 64,876, forward strand.
GCCAAGACGAGGTCTTCAAAAACTCGGCTATTTCCTTCTGCTCGCTGGTCTCGATTGGCCCGTCTAGAGCCCGTCCGAGGCATTCAATAAAGTCCGACCGGCGCTCGTATATATACGTCGAAGGACACTGCGACACTGATCCCATTGGCGCAGTCACCACTCTTAGACCAACAGCTAGGTACTCATAAATTTTATTTGGGTCTACAGCAAACGTAAGGGTTGAGGGTTTGAACGGAATTAGACCAACCTTCCATGTCTCAGAAATCTCCCTAAACTCCGCGTGCGTTCTTGGTCCCAGGTGGATTACATTCTTTGGTAGACGCAAGTCCTCTGGCTTTCCATGTCCAATAATCTCAAATCTAACGTCCCGGAGCTCTTCTGCGGCGGTGATAATCAACGACCAGTCGAACCAGGATGGGGTCAGATGACCGAGATAACCTACAGTGCGCTCTGCTGATCGCCGCTCGTAATTCTTAGCCGTCCGGTTGCGCTCGGCACTGACAATGAATTCCTCGTTCACGGCGTTCGGAACAACTATCGAGTAACCCGGAGCGCCACGGAGCACGTCCATTTTTAAAGCAAGCCTGGGGCTCACGGTAATGACGGTGTCGACGTTTGCACATACCCTCCGTTCGAGTTGGGGGTTGAACCATTTCGAGTACCCGACCCGGTTGAACTCCTCCATATCATCCCTGACCTCATAGGTGGTCCTCCAGCCGTGAAGCTTCAAGAGATCAATGGCTGTGGCCGCTGCTATGTCCGGAAATGAGCTGCATATAAAAACACTCTTGTGGCCTGGTCGGCTTTTGGCCGCGGTTAGGAATTGATGTAGTCGGTCACGAGAGAACTGCCGCGCGCGTTCACCTTGATTAGATTGACCGTCGGGAACCTTACTAAAGGGGAAGAACACCACCCAATACCCCATCTCGAGATATTCCTTCGCCAATCGATTTGGCCGCAGTGACAGGGTTGGGTGGCCAAGCTGTGGCGCAGTCGTATAGAGAACTACTAACGATTCGTCATCTGGAATACTTGCGACAAAATCTTCAATCGACTCGTCGACCTGAGTAGTATCTTCTCGGCCAACAAGGGTCAGAATTGGCTCATCAGCCAGATAAACGTCTACCTCGCGCTTCCAAGCTTTTCCGGTCAAACTGAGCTTTGTGGCGCCTGCTGGTACGCGTAAAGTGGCATGAGTTTTAGCAGGAATGGAAATATCTTTACTGGAATGCAAGTAGCGATACAGGCCTAACTTGGGGTGGACGGCCAGGTCTCCGTACGGGAGAATTATCTCATCTCTATCATTGCTAAATGAGAACGTTATCAAAGATGCTGTTTCGCTTTCCTGGCTCCCCCACGCAGAGAAATCAATTGCGACCGCGGTAGCACTTCGTACGTCATACTGCCGTTCAAATTCATCAACTGGTATCAGAACTTCGACGGATACAGAATTTAGCTCGACGAACCCACGGCCCTTAATCCTCACAGCGAGAGTGAAGCTCAGCGCTCCAGCATCGAACTTATGATCGAATATATTCGAATCATAGAAATGGGGACGATTTCCAGCGGCAGAATACTCAACGATCGAGAAGGTAAGTGCGACGTCCGAACTCAGTACATCGACTGCGACTCTGATTGTGCTACCGGCTTCGAACGGAAAGGAAGGTTCCGGTGGTCGCTCTTCGAATCTCAAGTCGCTTCGGTTCATTCCCACGTAGAAGTGACTATTTCGGTTCGACTCGACTCTGATGCCTGAGGAGCCGCTTGAGATCATTTCCACATTTTTCAATACCGATTTGGTCCAGCATTCCTCAAATAGTTTCGTGGCAGTCATCAACACTTTCCCCTAGTACGTTTCATAACGATGACATCCCAATGTCAACTGGCGTCTAACACCGATCCGAAACCCGCTTTTCGGGAGCTCGCACCGCGGTGAGTGCAATACGCCCAGAACATGATCCCGATTCTATCCCGGCCAGGGGTAAGCTCCGTGAGAGGTCTCTATCGTTTCGTGAGGTGTCTTAGTCGTGACGTCGTTCCGTTCAGATGTAAGGTCCGTTCTCCGCTCTGTCAGGCTCATCATCTGTGCGTGGTCGCTGACACGGAACCCCTGGCAATCCTTCAAGCGAGTGGCAGTACCTCCAGCAGCTCCAGCAGGGAACCGATCTCGCGGCCGGCGAAGCCCGGGGCCGGTTCCCCGCCGCGATTCAGCCAGACGCCCAGGAGGCCGGCAGCCGTCGAGCCGTCAGCGTCGAGGAGGCGGTTGTCCCCCACGTAGAGCGTTTCGCCGGCGCCGGTGCCGAGCCGGCGGACGCCCTCCAGGTAAATGGCCGGATCCGGCTTCGCCGCGCCGACGGTGTCGGTGCCCACCAGCACGCTGATGCGCGCCAGGCCGGCGGCGTCCAGCTTGACCCGCTGGTAGTCGTGGACGTTGTTGCTTACGGCGCCGTACGGGATGCCGGCGGCATCGAGCGCGTCCAGGATCGGGGTGACGTCGTCGAAGGCGCGGATGTAGCCGTGCTGCCGGCTGGCGTAGGAGCTGACCCAGTGCTGGGCCTGCTCACCCTCATCCAGCTCCACCCCGAAGTGCCCCAGGGCGGCCCGGCCGCGGAGGAGGCGCTGCTCGTTGAAGGTCAGCTCCCCGGCAAGGTAACGGTCATAGAAGTGGGTGGTCTCGCGGGTGAAGATCCGCCCGAACTTCTCCCACCCGGCCTGGTCCAGGCCGGGCAGGAGGTGTTCGCTGACGTCGCGCAGGGCCGCCGTCATTGAGAACTCGAGGTCCACCAGGGTGTCGTCGATGTCAAACAGCACCCCGCGGATGCCGCCCAGGCCCGCGGCGAGGGCGCTGGGCCGGGCACTGGTTCGGGCCGCGGGCGTGCTCATCATCAGCCGCGGAACGCGCGGAGCCGGGCCAAGGATGAGTCCTTGCCCAGGATCACCATGGATTCGAACAGCGGCGGCGAAATCCGGCGGCCGGAGATCGCGGTGCGGACCGGGCCGAAGGCCAGCCGCGGCTTGACGCCGAGTCCCTCCACGAGGGCCTCCTTGAGCGCGGCCTGGATGGTCTCGGCGTTCCAGTCCGCGATGGGCTCCAGGGCGGCCAGGGCGGCGTCGAGCACCTCGGTGAGGTTCTCCGGAAGCCCCTTGCGGGCGTCGTCCGCGACGTCGATCGCGTCGTCGTTCTTGAACAGGAAGGCGAGCATCTCGGGGGCCTCGCCCAGCAGCGAGATGCGCTCCTGGATCAGCGGGGCCGCCTCGGCGAGGATCTCCTCCTGGCGTGCGGTGAGCGTGTCGCCGAGGAACCCGGCGGTGCGCAGGTACGGGACCAGGCGGCCGCGGAAGTCCTCGGCGTCGAGCATCCGGATGTGGGTGCCGTTGATGGCCTCGGCCTTCTTGATATCGAAGCGGGCCGGGTTGGCCAGCACGTCGTTGACGTCGAAGTGCTCGATCAGCTGCTCCACGGTGAAGATGTCCTCATCGGCGGAGAGGCTCCAGCCCAGCAGCGACAGGTAGTTGAGCAGGCCCTCCGGGATGAAGCCGCGGTCTCGGAGCAGGAAGAGGTTGGACTGCGGGTCGCGCTTGGAGAGCTTCTTGTTGCCCTCACCCATGACGTACGGCAGGTGGCCGAAGACCGGCAGGTAGCTGGCGACGCCGATGTCCATCAATGCGTTGATCAGCACCACCTGGCGGGGCGTGGAGGACAGCAGGTCCTCGCCGCGAAGCACGTGGGTGATGCCCATCAGCGCATCGTCCACCGGGTTGACCAAGGTGTAGAGCGGGGAGCCGTCGGCGCGGACGATCACGTAGTCCGGGATGCTGCCGGCCTTGAAGGTGATCTCGCCGCGGACCATGTCGGTGAAGGTGACATCCGAATCCGGCATCCGGACGCGGAGCACGGGCTGGCGGCCTTCGGCCTTGAACGCGGCCAGCTGCTCCTCGGTGAGCTCGCGGTCGAAGTTGTCATAACCCAGCTTGGGGTCGCGGCCGGCGGCGCGGTGGCGCGCCTCGACCTCCTCCGGGGAGGAGTAGCACTCGTAGGCGTAGCCGGCGTCGATCAGCTTGGCGACGACGTCCTTGTACAGGTCCAGACGCTGGGACTGGCGGTACGGCTCGTGCGGTCCGCCCACCTCCACGCCTTCCTCCCAGGTGATGCCGAGCCATTTCAGCGCCTCGAGCAGCTGCTGGTAGCTCTCCTCCGAGTCGCGCGCCGCGTCCGTGTCCTCGATGCGGAACACAAAGGTGCCCTTGGTGTGGCGGGCGTGGGCCCAGTTGAACAGGGCGGTACGGATCAGGCCAACGTGCGGGGTGCCGGTGGGCGACGGGCAGAACCGGACACGGACCGGTGTGTCAGCGGTGACTTCGCTGGTCACGCTGGGGGCGGAGCTGGAGACGGCGTCGGGCGCAAAAGGAGTAGTCATAGTGGTACCAACATTACCAACCCCGGTCATCACCGGGCGCCCGCGGTTTCCGCCGCGAAAACGGACAGCCGCACCGTGGATCCACGGTGCGGCTGTCCGAAAAGGTCGCTTTTGTTGGACCCGGCCCCGCTAGCGGCGGACCACCGGGTTGGAGAGCCGGCCGATGCCTTCGATCTCCACCTCGAAGCGGTCGCCGGCCTCAACGAGTCCGACGCCGGCCGGGGTGCCGGTCATGATGACGTCGCCGGGCAGGAGGGTGAAGGCCTGCGAGACGATCGAGACGAGTTCCCGGACGCCGCGGATCATCTGGCTGGTGCTGCCGTCCTGGCGCAATTCGCCGTTGAGGCGGCCCTGGATCTGCAGGTCCTCGGTGTTCAGCTCGGTCTCGATCCACGGCCCCAGCGGCGCGGAGGTGTCGAAGCCCTTGGCCCGGGCCCACTGCAGGTCGGTCTTCTGGACGTCGCGGGCGGTGAGGTCGTTGCCGCAGGTGTAGCCGAAGACGACGTCGTCGACGCGCTCCTCCGGGACGTCCTTGCAAATCCGGCCAATGACGACGCAGAGCTCGGCCTCGAAGGACACTTCCTCGGAGAATTCCGGCAGGATGATCGGATCGTTGGGCCCAATCACGGAGGTGTTGGGCTTCAGGAACAGCAGCGGCTGGGCCGGGACGTCGTTGCCGAGTTCCTTGGCGTGTTCCACGAAGTTGCGGCCGACGCCGATGACCTTGCTGCGCGGGATGATTGGGGCGAGCAGGCGTACGTCCTCGAGCTTGTGCCGCACGGCGGTTCGTTCCACGCCTTGGAAGAAGGGGTCGCCGTTGATGACAGTGACTATCTCACTGCCGGGCTCACCTTCAACAATGCCGTAGAGGGGATCAGAATCGACTACAAACCGGGCGATGCGCATGGCTCCAAGCGTACCGTCTCCGGACGGTTAGGCGGTGCCGCTGTCCGTGCGCAGGTAGTGCAGCTGGGCGGCGACGGACAGTTCCGCCGCGGGCCGGACGGCGGGGTCGACGGCGGCGTACACGGCGTCGGCCACTTCGGTCACCTCGGCGCCGGCGCCCAGGCCGTCCAGGGCGGTGCGGATCTGCGCGAGGCGGTCCTCGCGGTGGTCCCGGTAGGCGCGGACGATCGTGTCCAGTGCCGGCAGCATGGGCCCGTGGGCCGGGAGGACGGTGGCGGCGCCCAGCTGTTCCAGCCGGTCCAGGGAGGCGAGGTAGTCCCCCAGCGTGCCGTCGGGGTAGTCCAGGACCGTGGTGCCGAGGCCCAGGATGGTGTCGCCGGTGAGGACCGAGCCGCGGGCGCCGTCGTCGGGCAGGTGGAAGCAGACCGAGTCCGAGGTGTGGCCCGGGGTGGCCACGACCCTGATTTCCGTGCCGGCGGCGTGGATGACTTCGCCGTCGGCGAGGGGTGCTCCGCCGTGGCAATGGGCCGGGTCCTTGGCGCGCACGGGTGCGCCGGTGAGCTCAGCGAACCTGGCGGCGGCGGCCGTGTGGTCCGCGTGCCGGTGCGTGATCAGGATGAGTTCAACAGTCCCGGCCCCGGCCAGCTCCTGCAGGTGCGGCTCGTCCAGCGGTCCGGGATCGACCACGACGGTGCCGGCCGCGCCGGGGGCGGCGATGACGTAGGAGTTGGTCCCATGCAGGCTCATCGGCCCCGGGTTGGGGGCCAGCCTGAAGCGGGTCAGCTCTGTGCTGCGCACCATGGCGCGGGGGTCATCCGGGATCACCATTCCATCTTCCCACCGAACCGGACGGGATGCAGTGCCGGCGTCATACGAGCAGCAGAACCGGCAAGGCGGTACCGGCAGCTATGCAGCCAGCAGCCGGGGTTCCTGCACGTGGAGTTCCCCGCCGGAGACGGGCGTGATGCGTACCCGGACCCGCGGAGTTCCGGTCAACGGCAGGATGACGTATTGGTGCACCTGTTGGAAGCCGGCCGCGGGCGGCAACGTGATGGTCTTGGCAGCAGAGAATGATGCCGGGTAGGCGGGGTCAAGAACCTCCACTTTGACCCGCACCCCCGTAGTCGAGCGCATCGAGACGCGAAGCTGCCTGGCCGAGCCGGCGTGGACGCCGACCGGAACGTCTTTGAACAGGGCCAGGGACAAGGAGCCGCGCCGTGCGTAGGAGACCCCTGCGTCCGTGCGCCGGGCCCAGTTAGCGGCAGCCCCGTTCCACCCGTTCCATCCGGCAACGAAACTGGCCCCCGCGGACATAAGGTCATGGCGCGACGACGTCGAAAAGCTTGCCATCATCAGGCCGCCGGTCGTGAGAATTTCCAGCCGGCCCGCGTCGCGTTCCCGGGCGCACCAGGCGAAGAAGCCCTCGATGGCCTGCAAGTCCGTGTCGTCCACAAGGCTGGGGTGGTACATGAAGCACACCCCTCTCCCCAGTTTCCGAGCGGCCGCGACGAAGTCCGGCCCGCGGCGCGCGTAGTCCGCGTTGTCGAGGCCGATATGCACGTTGCCCATGCTGTCCAGCGGATTCCCCGTCATCGGCCAATAGCCGGGAACATAGCCGGTGGACAATGCGTGTTGCTGGGTAATCAGTCTGCCCGCGAGGTACTTCTGGAAGGAATACTTGGTTTTTCCACCTGCGAAGCCGAGGTACTGCGTTCCGCCAACGCCCGGCGGGACGAACAGCTCAACGGGCAGCTTAGGCATGGCTGCCGTTAGGGCGTTGCGTGAATACACGATTTCTTCCCGAAGACGCTGGGGGGTGTCCGCGTCGGTGTGGGTGGCGCCGTGATTGGCGATTTCCAGGCCGTTGGCAAGAGCCAGCGCCTGGAGGCGGGGGAACGACAGGTTGTTGCTGCCGTTGGCCCCGGTTTCCACCCGGAACATCTGCGACAGGGCAGCAATGGTCACCGGAATGCCGTACTTCTGGTGGAGGGGAAGGAGCCTGGTTTCAAATTTGTTCAGGTGGTGGTCACAGCGGAAGGCGATGGCCGCTTTGCCGCCGGTCCCGATTGCGCCGCCGCGTCGGGCGACAAAAGCATCAACGAGGGCGGTGTTCGGCGTAAACGGGTAGGTCTGGGTTTCGCCGCTTGCAGCGCTTCCGGAAGCCAAGGTGGCCACGGCACCGAAGGCACCCGCGTACAGGAAGTTCCGCCGGCTGAGGGTCTTCGAGCCAATATACATATCAGGTCCCCCAATGATTCAACTCGTACTGCCGGTCCCGCGTGAATGCACCCAGCATAGATCACTCCTGCCCCACCGGCACCTGTTCCGGACTGGCCCGTCATACAAGCAGAAGCACAGCAATGACGGCCGGCAGCAGCGCCTCTGCGATGGCGCTCGCCCACAGCCGCCGCTCGGACAGGACCAAGATGATGCCCAGCAGGACGTGGCCAAGACACGTGAACAGCAGCAGCGCCTCGCCGGCTGCGGGTTGATCGCCGGTCAACATGACGGCGCCGACGATCGCGCCCACACCCCAGATCATGTTGTAGAACCCCAGGTTGAAGACCCACATCCGCACGGTTTCCGTGTCCTCCGGCTTGATGAGGAACAGCCGGTGGAAGTGCTGGTCCCGGAAGAAGAAGGACTCAAGGATCCCCACGAGGATCAGCAAGATTCCGAAAATGACACCCAGAACCTGAATAAGTCCAGTCATGCGCCATATTGTGCCCCCGCGTCCGGGACGTGGCTAGTGGCTTCCGGCCGGCCGCCGCCTGGCCAGTGGCACTCCGTTTAACAACGACGGCGGCCCCGCGCCGGAAGGTGGGGGCCGCCGTCGAACGCTGCCTGCAGGTGAGGCGCTACCGCTTAGGCGAGGCGGGCCAGCCAGCCGTGGGTGTCCTCGACGGCGCCGGTCTGGATGCCCAGGAGCTGCTCGCGGATGGCCATGGTGGTCTCCCCCGCCTTCGCGTCCTCGGAGCCGATGAATTCGGTGTCGTCCTTGAGCACACCGATGGGGGTGATCACGGCGGCGGTGCCGCAGGCGAAGACCTCGGCGATCTCGCCGGAGGCCACACCGTCGCGCCATTCATCCAGCGTGATCTTGCGTTCGGTGACCTCGCGGCCCATGTCCTTGGCCACCTGGATGACGGACATCCGGGTGATGCCTTCCAAGATGGTGCCGCTCAGCGCGGGGGTGACCAGGGAGCCGTCCTTCATCACGAAGAACACGTTCATGCCGCCGAGCTCTTCCACGGCGTTGTCATTGAACTGGTCCAGGAAGAGGACCTGCTTGCAGCCGTGGGCCTCGGCTTCCTGCTGCGCGATCAGGGACGCGGCGTAGTTGCCGCCGCACTTCGCGGCGCCGGTTCCGCCACGGCCGGCGCGGGCGTATTCGCGGGAGATCCAGATGGAGACGGGCTTGAGTTCCCCGCCGAAGTAGTTGCCGGCCGGGGAGGCGATGACGCGGAAGGACACTTCACGGGCAGCGCGGACGCCGAGGAAGGCCTCGGTGGCGATCATGAACGGACGCAGGTAGAGGGCTTCGCCGTCGCCGGAGGGGACCCATTCCTTGTCCGCGGAAACGAGCTCGCGGATGGCGCCCAGGAAGTATTCTTCGGGGAGTTCGGGGAGGGCCAGGCGGCGGGCCGACTTGTTCAGGCGGGCGGCGTTGGCCTCCGGCCTGAAGGTCCAGATGGAGCCGTCGGCGTGGCGGTAGGCCTTGAGCCCCTCGAAGATTTCCTGGCCGTAGTGCAGCACGGCGGCGGAGGGGTCCAGGGAGATGGGGCCGTAGGCCTCCACCCGTGCATCGTGCCAGCCGCCCTTGCCCTCGGCGTCGACGCTGTAGTCGACGATCGCGGTGTGGTCGGTGAAATAGTTGCCGAAACCCGGGTTCGCCAGGATGGCAGCACGTTCTTCAGCGGACTTCGGGGTTGCCGAGGGCTGCTGGGTGAATTCGACGCCATGGGCAGTCTGAGTCATGGTTCCTCCACGGTCGGCTGCCTGGTGTGTGAACGTGGTTCATCGTCGGACCACGGCAGCATATTGGTGATTCGAAACAAGCTTACGCCCGTTGACGGGGCCGCCGGCCCGGTGCCTCGTGGCGCTTACAGGGCGGCGGCGATGGCGTCACCGATCGCGCTGGTGCTGCGGGCTGCGGCGTCCGGAGCTGCAGCGCCGCGGGCCGCGACGTCGGCGACGACGGCCGCCTCGATCTTGCGGGCGGCGGCGCCGTAGCCCAGGTGGTCCAGCAGCAGGGCTGCGGAGAGGATGGCCGCCGTCGGGTCAGCCTTTTGCTGACCGGCAATGTCCGGAGCCGAACCGTGGACGGGTTCGAACATGGACGGCGCGGTGCGTTCCATGTTGATGTTTCCCGAGGCGGCCAGGCCGATGCCGCCGGTGACGGCCGCGGCGAGGTCGGTGATGATGTCGCCGAAGAGGTTGTCCGTGACGATCACGTCGAAGCGCGCCGGGTCCGTGACCATAAAGATCGTGGCGGCGTCGATGTGCAGGTAGTCATGGGTGACGTCCGGGAACTCCTGGGCCACGGCCTCCACGGTCCGCTTCCAGAGGTGGCCGGCGAAGACCAGGACGTTGTGTTTGTGGACGAGGGTCAGCTTCTTACGCGGGCGGTCGTTGGCCCGGCGGAAGGCGTCGCGGACCACGCGCTCCACGCCGTGGGCGGTGTTGAGCGAGACCTCGGTGGCGACCTCGTGCGGGGTGCCGGGGCGCAGCGTCCCGCCGTTGCCGACGTAGGGGCCCTCGGTGCCCTCGCGGACCACGATGAAATCGATGTCGCCGGGGTTGGCGAGCGGGCTGGCGACGCCCGGGTACAGCCGGGACGGGCGCAGGTTGACGAAGTGGTCCAGGCTGAAGCGCAGCTTGAGCAGCAGCTCACGCTCGATGATGCCGGAGGGGATGCGGGTGTCGCCCGGGGCCGCGCCGACGGCGCCGAAGAGGATGGCGTCACGGGTGCGGAGATCGGCGAGGGTTTCCTCCGGCAGGGTCTCCCCCGTTTCGAGCCAGTGCTGCGCGCCCAGCTTGTAGTGGGTCTGCTGCAACACAATGCCCTCGGCGGCGGCGGCCTTCTCGAGGACCTTCACGGCCTCGGCGGTGACCTCGGGGCCGATGCCGTCGCCGGGAATGACGGCCAGATCAATGGTGGATGCGCTCATGTTTTCAGCGTAGCCAAGTGATCCACATGCTGGTCAAGTTGTCTCACTATTCGAACACCACTCCGACGCTGCCGCACTTCAGACGGGCAAAAGCGAAACGCTCCCGCTCCTTCAAGTCGGAGGTGCGGGAGCGTCACTCGAAAGGCCGCGGGATCTGCGGGAGCGTCTGGCGGCGGTCAGGCCTCGGCAGGCTCCTCGTACTTCGGGAAGACCGGGGACGGGGCGGGCAACGGGGTTCCGGCCACGATCGGCGCGGCCAGGGCGGCGAACTCGCGGGCCTCCCCCTCCGGCTGGCCCAGCGTGTCCAGAATGGCCGCCGTCGCCGCCGGCATGACCGGCTGGGCGAGGATGGCGACGATGCGGAGCACCTCGAGGGTCACGTAGAGGACGGTGTTCATGCGTTCGACGTCGGTCTTCCGCAGCACCCACGGGGCCTGCTCGGCGAAGTAGGCGTTGGTGTCGCCCAGGACATTCCAGATGGCCTCGAGGGCGCGGCTGAACTCCTGCTTTTCGAACGCGGCCCGGGAGATGTCCAGCAATCCGCTGGCCTGGCCCAGCAGCGCGGCGTCCTCGGCGGTGAAGCCGCCGGGGACGGGTACGGCGCCGTCGCAGTTCTTCGCCACCATGGACAGCGAACGCTGGGCGAGGTTGCCGAAGTTGTTGGCGAGGTCGGCGTTCATCCGGCCCACGACGGCGTCGTGGCTGTAGGAGCCGTCCGCGCCGAAGGGGACTTCGCGGAGCAGGAAGAAGCGCACCTGGTCCAGGCCGTACTGGGCCACCCAGTCGGCCGGTGCCACCACGTTGCCCAACGACTTGGACATCTTGACGCCCTGGTTGTGCAGGAAGCCGTGGATCATGACGCGCTTGGGCAGTTCCAGCCCGGCGGACATCAGGAATGCGGGCCAGTAGACGGCGTGGAAGCGGGAGATGTCCTTGCCGATCACGTGGACGTCCGCGGGCCAATACTTCCGGAACAGCTCGGAGTCGGTGTGGGGGAAGCCGACGCCGGTCAGGTAGTTGGTCAGCGCGTCCACCCAGACGTACATGACGTGCTCCGGGTTGCCCGGGACGGGAACGCCCCAGTCGAAGGAGGTGCGGCTGATCGACAGGTCCTCGAGGCCGCCCTTGACGAAGCTCACCACCTCGTTGAAGCGGTTGTGCGGGGCGCCGAAGGACGGGTGGTCCGCGTAGAGGGCCAGCAGCCGGTCCTGGTAGGAAGAAAGCTTGAAGAAGTAGCTCTCCTCCTCGGTCCAGGTCACCTCGGTGCCGGTCTCCGACGCGTAGCGGAGGCCGTCGGCCTGCACCTCGGTCTCGTCCTCGACGAAATAGCGCTCGTCGCGGACCGAGTACCAGCCGGCGTACTTGGAGAGGTAGATGTCCCCGTTGGCTTCCATCCGCTGCCAGAGCGCCTTGGCGGCCTCATAGTGGTCCGGGTCGGTGGTGCGGATGAAGCGGCTCAGGGAGATGCCGAGGTCATCGCTCATCTGCCGGAAGGCGGCCGAGTTGCGGTCGGCGAGTTCTTTGACCGGGATGCCTTCCTTTTCCGCCGTCTGCTGCATCTTCAGGCCGTGCTCGTCCGTGCCGGTCATAAAGAAGACGTCGAAGCCGTCCAGGCGCTTGAAGCGCGCCATCGCGTCGGTGGCGATGACCTCGTAGGCGTGGCCGATGTGCGGCACGCCGTTGGGGTAGCTGATGGCCGTGGTGATGTAGAACGGGGTTTTTTCGGAAGCGGTCACAGTTTTAACCTAGATCAGTTCGGTGAGGGTATCGCTCTGGCGGACCAGTTCGTGGTCATGTGACGCCACCAGGACGGCGATTCCGTCCGAGGTGGTGTCCTTGAGGATGCTGATGATGCGGTTGGCCGAGGACCGGTCCAGGCTGGCGGTGGGCTCGTCGACCACCAGCACGCGGGTGCCCAGGATCAGGGCCCGGGCGATGGCCACGCGCTGGCGTTCACCGCCGGAGAGCTGGGCCGGGCGGTGGCGCATGCGCCGGCCCAGGCCCACGAGGTCCAGGAGGTCCTTGGCCATGTCGCGGCGCTTGTCCACCTCGCCGTCGGGCACGGCGGGAAGGAGCACGTTCTCCAGCGCGCTCATCCCGTCGATCAGGGCGCCGCCCTGGTCAACGTAGCCGATCAGGGCCCGGCGGCGGTCGGCGATTTCGTCGTCGCCCATGGTCTCGAGGGAATCGCCCTCCCAGAACACCCGGCCCGACGTCGGCAGGGTCAGGCCCGCGCCGACCGTCAGGATGCTGGTCTTGCCCGAGCCGGAGCGGCCGGCGACGCAGTGCATCTCGCCGGCGTGCAGGGTCATGTTGAAGTCGTCGACAACGTTGACGGCTTCTGCGCCGCCCTTTCCGCCGCCGTAGTGGATGGTGATGTTGCTGAGCTCCAGCGGCGTGGCGTGGTCGGCGGCCTTCACGATCGTGTTGGCGCGGGTCTGGTGGGCACCGCGGCGGGTGCTTGCCGTCATCCGCTCGTGAGCCTCACGGTCAAGGTTCAGGTCGTTGTTCATCGGACCACTTTCGTTGCAATCGGAATCCAGCAAAGTACAGCCACGAGCCCGGCGATAGCGGCCCAGAGCGCGGCATAGGGGGCGAGGAGGAGGCCAACGCCGAGGGCGCCGAGGATACCCAGCGGCAGCGCGACCGTCCCCACCATGGCATTTTCGAAGAGGCGGACCTGGCCCAGCATGTCCGGGTTCCAGCCCATGGCCTGCAGCGTGCCGAGGTACTGGCGCTTGGCCTGCAGCTCGAAGCGGCCGGTGACCATGGTCAGCAGGAGGCCGACGGCGACGCCGGACAGCCCGAGGATGATGCTTGGCAGCGCGATACTGCTGGCGGCCAGCCCGCTGAGCGCGCTGGCGCCGGCGGCCCGGGGAATGTCGATCAGGAGCGCGACCATGCCGCCGACCGCTGCGGCGAACACGCCGACGGCGACCGCCAGGGAGAGGGTGTTGAACTTGTTGGTGCTCAACTGCCGGTTGGCGAAGGTCAGCGGGGAGTCCACCGCGATGAGGCGCTCATCGTGCTGCGGTTCCTGGTCCACTACCTCGCGGTGGCGCAGCTGCTGGGCGGCGAAGAAGGCCGCCGCGGCGTAGAGCACCAGCACGGAGGCGGACACGATCGCCGTGGCCGGGTTCCAACTGACAAGGCTCAGGACAATTCCGGCGACGGCCAGCAGGGCGGCGCCGACGCCGAATTCGGCGAGCACCCAGGACCGGATGCGGCGCTGGGTCCAACCCATGGCGCGCAGGGTACCGGCCTCGGTGCGGCGTTTCCGGACGTAGCTCACGGTCGAGGCGCCGGTCAGCAGGGCCGCACCGATGAGGGTGAGGAAGAGCAGGGTCAGGTTGGTGGAGGTGAGGGAGCCGGAAACGGCGTCAGCGGCGTCCTGGCGGACCCACGACTGCTGGACGGTGCCGAGCGGGGTTTCCTTGCCGGCGTCGTCCTTGGAATAGCCGGGGACGAAGATGCTGGCGTCCTCACGGGCGGAGCCGGCAACAATGGTCGCTTCCAGGCCCATGTCGCGGATCTCGTTGGCTAGCTTCTCCACCTCGGGCTGGGCTTCTTTCCAGCTGCCGGGCGCCTTGGCGCGGATGCGCACGGCGTCGATCACGGCGGCGTTGTCCTCGTAGCCGCGGGCTGCGGCGAGGCCGTAGAAGTCGGTGATGGCGCCGGCGGACTGGCTGGCCAGGCCCGTGGCGCTGAGCGAGGGCTTGAGCTCGGTGTTCTCGACGTCCTTGCCGGAGGCGTCCTTGGTGAGCGTGAACGGGGTGGGGTCGTAGCCGCCCAGGGGCAGGCGGTTGACGTCGCCGGCCGCTTCTTTGACCTTCTCGGCGTCGAACGTGCCGTAGACCATGGCGAGCGGCGTGGCGAGCTTCTTGCCGGTCTCGAGGTTAGTGCGGTAGGAGCGCTCGTCGACGGGCTTGCGCTGGGTCTGGTCCACGGGGTCGCCGCTGGCGGATTTCTCCGGGAGGCGGTTCACGGTGACCCAGTCGCCGGGGGTGGCGCTCTTGTCCACGGCGCCGTTGCCTGCGGTCTCGCCGTCGGTGTACTTCGGGGCGGACGCGAAGTCGGTGCTCCACGTCGCGGGGTTGTAGAGGCCCTGGCCGAAGCTGGCGGTGTCGCCCAGCAGCGGCGTGAGGTCCTTGGACCCGGGCCAGGCCAGGGAGAACGGGGACTTGGAGACGAACGGGAGATAGTCCTTGTCCAGCGACCGCGTCGCGGTGCCGACTTCCTTGGTGACGTTGCCGGAGGCGTCGATTTCCTCGATCTTGACCGAGTACTTGAGGTCAAGGGATGTGCCGGAGCGGACAATCAGCGGAATCGCCTGGGAGTCCTCGGTCAGCTGGCCGTTGCGCTTGGCCTGCTGGTACTGGCTCATCAGCGGCGCCCAGTACTTGAGCTTGACGCCGAGGAAATCGGGGCCTTCCTTCAGTTCGTCCATGCTGATGCCGGTGGTGAAGAGGCTTTCGAAGTGGCGGCCGATCGCTCCGGCGTTGCGGGCGTCGGCGGGCGGCGCTTTTTCGAGCGGGGCGAGGAAGTCGCCGGCGCTGCCGAGGAGGGCGCGCTCGGAGACGGGGTCGACGGCGACGACGGATTCCGTCACCTGCGGGGCGAGGGGCAAGGAGACGGAGAGGTTGAAGAGGTTGTGCTCGGAGCCGCCGGCGGGGGCCGGGAACTTGATGCCGGTCTCCCCCTCGGGGCCCGCGATGCGGACGTTCTTGCCGCCGGCCACCTCCTCTTCGATGATGCGGGCCTTGCCGAGGGATCCTTCGGCCGTGGTCTTGAACAGGGTCTGCTCGGAGTGTCCGTCGGAGCTGACGGCGCTGGCGGTCAGCCGGTAGGTCTTCGGTGTGTCGGACAGGACCGACTCGGCGGCAGGCCATTTGCTCGGGTCCGTGGCGGTGGGGTCCCCGGCGGTGCCGGCGAGTCCGGCCTGGTAGCCGAGGTAGTCGGTGGCCTCCAGGCGGGGGGACTCGAGGTCCTGGGTGACGCGGGAGACGAGGCTGATGGGCGCCGCCACGGAGGTTCCGGAGAGTTTCCGGAGGGCGTCCAGCTGCTCGAAGCTGATGCCGCCCTGGCCGGCGGCGATTTCCGGCTGCATGAGCCCGCCGTTGTCGTCGGTCTTGGCCTGGACAAGGACGTCGTAGAGCCCCCGCGAATTCTGGTCAACGGTCCGGTTCAGGGCGGCCTGTGACTGACCCTGAACGAGGACCGAAAGGCACATGGCCACGATCAAAATGGACGCGGTCAGCAAAAGCACTCGGCTTCTGATGAACCTCTGGACGGCGTTCATTGGGCTCCTGAAAGCTGGATTGCGTGCGCACACCGCTGTTCATTCCAAAGCGGAAGTGAAGGCGTCCCCTGCCGGGTGTGCAAAAGTAAAGGCCGGGCTGCCGGCCGGATCCGAAAATCGGACGTAGCCATTGTACGCAGACCAGCCATGTGTTCGCGGACACCGGCGGCGGCCCGAGCCGCCGCCGGCATCCACGGTGAAGACATCAGTCCTCGAGATCCACCTCGCGCACCATGTCAGCGCCGATTCCGGCCTTGATGGCCTCCAGGACCTGCTGCGGAACGGAGCTGTCGATGGTCAGCAGGGCGAGCACCTGGCCGCCCTCGTCCTGCCGCGCAACCTGCATGCCGGCGATGTTGATGTTGTTCATGCCCAGGATGTGGCCGATGGTGCCGATCACGCCGGGGCGGTCCGCGTAGGCCACCACCACCAGGTGTTCGCTGATGGGGATCTCCACCTCGAAGCCGTTGATCCCGACGAGCTTCTGGACCTGCTTGGGTCCGGTCAGGGTTCCGGCCACGGAGATCTGCGAACCGTCGCTGAGGGCGCCGCGCAGGGTCAGGACGTTGCGGTACGACTCGGTGTCCGGCGTCGTGATCAGGCGGACGTTGATGCCGCGCTGCTCGGCGATCACGGGCGCATTGACGTAGGAGACCTGCTCGGTCACGACGTCGGCGAAGATGCCCTTGAGCGCCGCGAGTTCGAGCACCTTGACGTCCAGCGAGGAGATTTCACCGGCGACCTCGACGTCGAACTGGGTGAGCGAGGCGTGCGTCATCGCGGTGAAGATGCGGCCCAGCTTTTCCACGAGCGCGATGCCGGGCCGGACGTCCGGGGCGATCACGCCGCCGGCCACGTTGACGGCGTCGGGAACCAGTTCCCCGGCGAGGGCGAGGCGGACGGACCTGGCCACGGAGACACCGGCCTTTTCCTGCGCTTCGTCGGTGGACGCGCCCAGGTGCGGGGTGACCACCACGTTGTCCATCTTGAAGAACGGCAGGTCGGTGCTGGGTTCCTTGACGAAGACGTCCACGCCGGCTCCGGCGATTTCGCCGGCCTCGAGCGCCGCGTAGAGGGCCTCCTCGTCGACCAGGCCGCCGCGGGCGACGTTCACGACGTACGCGGTGCTCTTCATCTTCTTGAAGGACTCGGCGCCCAGCATGCCGACGGTCTCCGGCGTTTTGGGCATGTGGATGCTGATGAAGTCGGACTGCGCCAGCAGCTCGTCAAAGGTCACCAGCTGCACACCGAGCTGGGCGGCGCGGGCCGAGGTGATGTAGGGATCGTAGGCGAGGATCTTGGTGTCGAAGCCCTTCAGGCGGGCGGCGACGAGGGCGCCGATCCGGCCCAGGCCGATGATGCCGATCTTCTTCTCGAAGAGTTCGATGCCGGTGTACTTGGAGCGCTTCCACTCGCCGTCCTTGAGCGCGGCGGATGCCTGCGGGATGTGGCGGGCGAGGCTGAGGATGTGGCCGACGGTGAGTTCGGCGGCGGAGACGATGTTCGACGTCGGGGCGTTCACCACCATGACACCGGCCTGCGTGGCGGCCTTGATGTCGACGTTGTCGAGGCCGACGCCTGCGCGGGCGATCACCTTGAGCTTCTTGGCGGCGGCGATGGCTTCGGCGTCCACCTGGGTGGCGGAACGGACCAGGATCGCGTCGACGTCGGCGATCGCAGAGAGCAGCTGGGAACGGTCCGCGCCGTCGGTCTGCCGGACTTCAAAGTCCGGGCCAAGGGCGTCGATCGTGGCGGGCGAAAGTTCCTCAGCGAGGAGTACTACAGGTTTGGTGCTTGTCACCGGTGACCTCTTTAGCTCTCTTGTATATCAGGTGGGGATTTTGGTGAAACGGGTGGTGCGGGTGGTGCTTCACAGCAGGGAAGCCGGACCCCAGAGTTGGTGTCCGGCTCCCCTGCCGGTCAGTGCCTAGCGGGCCACTGAGCCTTCGGTGTAGTCGTCTTCGTTCTTGATCCAGGAGAACAGCTTGCGCAGTTCGCGGCCGGTGGCCTCGATCGGGTGGTCTTCACCCTTCTTGCGCAGCGCCTTGAACTCGGGGGCGCCGGCGTCCTGGTCGTCGATGAAGCGCTTGGCGAAGGTGCCGTCCTGGATGTCCGCCAGGACAGCCTTCATGTTTTCCTTCACGTCCGGGGTGATCACGCGCGGGCCGGAGACGTAGTCGCCGTACTCCGCGGTGTCGGAGACGCTCCAGCGCTGCTTGGCGATGCCGCCTTCAACCATCAGGTCCACGATGAGCTTGAGCTCGTGCAGCACCTCGAAGTAGGCCACCTCGGGCTTGTAGCCGGCTTCGGTGAGGACCTCGAAGCCGTACTGGATCAGCTGGGAGGCGCCGCCGCAGAGGACAGCCTGCTCGCCGAAGAGGTCCGTTTCGGTCTCTTCGGTGAAAGTGGTCTCGATGACGCCCGCACGGGTGCCGCCGATCGCCTTGGCGTAGGACAGAGCCAGTTCCCGGGCCTTGCCGGACGGGTTCTGCTCGACGGCGATCAGGTCCGGCACACCGCGGCCGGCCTCGAACTCGCGGCGGACGATGTGGCCCGGGCCCTTCGGGGCAACGAGGGCGACGTCAACATCTGCCGGCGGCTGGATGTAGCCATAGCGGATGTTGAAGCCGTGGCCGAAGAACAGGGCGTCGCCGGCCTGCAGGTTCGGGGCGATGTCCTCGGCGTACACGTGGCGCTGGACCTGGTCCGGGGTGAGGACCATGATCAGGTCGGCTTCGGCGACTGCGGCGGCGACGTCGAGGACGCGCAGGCCCTCGGCTTCGGCCTTGGCGCGGGACTTCGAGTCGGCCTTCAGGCCGACGCGGACGTCAACACCGGAATCGCGCAGGCTGAGGGCGTGGGCGTGGCCCTGGGAGCCGTAACCGATGACGGCGACAGTGCGGCCCTGGATGATCGACAGGTCGGCGTCGTCGTCGTAGAACATTTCAGTCACTGGGGTGTCTCCTTTGAGTGGATTCTTGGGTGGTGCTTGTCTGTGAAACTTTTGTGGTGTGGTGCTGCGGCAGGAGCTGCTTGATGCTCAGGGACTGTGCCTTAAGCGCTGCGCAGAGCCCTGTCGCTCATGGAGCGGGATCCCCGCCCAACGGCCAAGGTGCCGGACTGCACGATTTCGCGGATGCCGAAAGGCTCCAGCACTGAGAGCAGTGCCGTGAGCTTTTCCGGGTGGCCCGTTGCCTCAATGACCACCGACTCTGTGGAGACGTCGACCACTGCTGCGCGGAACAGGTCTGCAGCCTGGGTGACCTGCAGCCGTGTAGCGGCATCCGCACGTACCTTGACCAGGATGTGGTCACGCTGTACGGAAGATTCGGAGGTGAGTTCAACGATCTTGATCACGTTGACCAGCTTGTTCAGCTGTTTGGTGATCTGTTCGATGAGCTCACCGTCGGCGTCGACGACGACGGTCATCCGGGACATGCCCGGGACCTCGGTGGGGCCGACGGCCAGGGAGTTGATGTTGAAGGCCCGGCGGGCGAAGAGGCTGGCGACGCGGGTCAGCACACCGGGCTTGTCTTCGACCAGAACGGACAGTGTGTGGCGGGTCATGTTCAGTCCTCCTCTTCCCATTCCGGGGTCATGTTGCGGGCAACCTGGATCTGGTCGTTGCTGACTCCGGCGGGGACCATCGGCCACACCATGGAGTTGGGGCTCACGACGAAGTCAATGACCACCGGGCGGTCGTTGATTGCCAGGGCCTTCTGGATGGTGGCGTCGATGTCCTCGTCGCGGTCGCAGCGGAAGGACGCGCAGCCGTAGGCGTCGGCCAGCTTCACGAAGTCCGGGATCCGGACGGTGTCGTGGCCGGTGTTGAGGTCGGTGTTGGAGTAGCGGCCCTCGTAGAAGAGGGTCTGCCACTGCCGCACCATGCCCAGCGAGGAGTTGTTGATGATGGCGACCTTGATCGGGATGTTGTTGATCGCACAGGTGGCCAGTTCCTGGTTGGTCATCTGGAAGCAGCCGTCGCCGTCGATGGCCCACACCACGCGGTCCGGGTTGCCCACCTTGGCGCCCATCGCGGCCGGCACGGCGTAGCCCATGGTGCCGGCGCCGCCGGAGTTCAGCCAGGCGTGCGGGCGCTCGTACTTGATGAACTGTGAGGCCCACATCTGGTGCTGTCCCACGCCGGCGACGTACACGCCTTCGGGGCCGGTAAGGGCGCCGATGCGTTCGATCACACGCTGCGGGGCGCTGAGCCCGTCGTCCGGTTCGGTCCAGCCCAGCGGGTAGGTTTCCTTGAGGTTGTTCAGGAAGGCCCACCAGTTGGTGTAGTCCGGGGCGCCGGAGACGGCGAACAGGGTGCGCAGTGCCTCGCTGAGTTCCGGAATGATCTCCTTGACCGAGCCCACGATCGGGACGTCGGCGGTGCGGTTCTTGGAGATTTCGGCCGGGTCGATGTCCGCGTGGATGACCTTGGCGTTCGGCGCGAAGGTCTTCAGAACGCCGGTCACCCGGTCATCGAAGCGGGCGCCCAGCGTGATGAGCAGGTCGGACTGCTGCAGGGCGGTCACGGCGGAGACGGTGCCGTGCATGCCCGGCATGCCGACGTGCTGCGGGTGCGAGTCCGGGAAGACGCCGCGGGCCATCAGGGTGGTGACCACGGGGGCGCCGGAGAGTTCCGCGAGCTCCAGCAGTTCCGCGGAGGCGTGCGCCTTGACCACGCCGCCGCCCACGTAGAGCACGGGCTTGCTGGCCGCCGCGATGAGCCGGGCCGCTTCGCGGACCTGCTTGTTGTGGCCGCGGAGCACCGGGTGGTAGCCGGGCAGGTCGATCTTGGGCGGCCAGGAGAAGGTCATCTGACCCTGCTGGGCGTCCTTGGCGACGTCCACCAGGACCGGACCCGGGCGCCCGGTCGAGGCCAGGTGGAATGCCTCGGCCATCACGTGCGGGATGTCGTTGGGGTCGGTCACCAGGAAGGAGTGCTTGGTGATCGGCATGGTGATGCCGACGATGTCCGCTTCCTGGAAGGCATCGGTGCCGATGACTCCGCTGGAGACCTGGCCGGTGATGGCGACCATCGGCACGGAGTCCATGTGGGCATCCATGATGGCGGTAACGAGGTTGGTGGCACCCGGGCCGGATGTGGCGATGCAGACGCCCACCCGTCCGGTGACCATGGCGTAGCCTTGCGCGGCGTGGCCGGCTCCCTGTTCGTGACGGACCAGAATGTGGTTCATTCGGGAAGCCATCAAGGGGTCATAGGTGGGCAGGATCGCGCCACCGGGCAAACCAAAAATATCGTCCACGCCGAGTTCTTCGAGCGAGCGGACAATTGCTTGTGAACCGGTCATCACCGTCGGGGGTACGACGTTGTTCGGTCCAAGGACAGGAGAGACGGCAGCAGTGTCGACGCCGGCGTCGGCCGGGCGTTCGACGCGTTCAGAAGCCTTGTGGGCTCCAGCGGACTTAGTGGCCATCAGCGAGGGGCTGATCGGCGATCCTTTGCTCATCGGACTCTTCCTTTGTGGATCTACGGTTGGATCTTCGGTGATCGTGGAACTGCTGGTGCTGCATGATGCTGGTGTTACCGGTGGTGCGGAAATAAAAAAACCCCTCAGCCTGACGGCTCTTCGAGGGGTTTGCGCGTGACGGTTCGTTACCGGTTGCGGCTATGGAGCCACGCGCTTGGTAAGTACGACGGAGACGCCTGCAGTGACGCCAGCGGTGACGAATGCGATCATGCGTTCAGTTTTCCCTCTTAGTAAGACACGTGTCAACGAGCCTGCGCCCTGTCTCACTATCTGGACTTCGTTGTCCACTGGTTGAACGCCGTCCCAACCGGCTCGCAGTTAAGGCCGCTATGACCGCTCAAAACGGCCTCAACTGCGAGCTAGTTGGGTTCAGCGCGCATCACCCGCAGTAGGCGCCCGTGGAGGCGCTGTGGACGAGCTTGGCGTATTTTGCGAGGACACCCTTGGTGAACTTGGCCGGCAGCGGCTCCCAGCCGACCTTGCGGGCTTCGAGCTCCGCCTCGTCGACCAGGAGGTCGAAGGAGCGGGCGGCGATGTCCACGCGGATCCGGTCGCCGTCCTTGACGAAGGCGATGGGGCCGCCGTCGACGGCTTCCGGGGCGACGTGGCCGATGCAGAGGCCGGTGGTTCCGCCGGAGAAGCGCCCGTCGGTCAGCAGCAGCACGTCCTTGCCCAGGCCCGCTCCCTTGATGGCGCCGGTGATGGCGAGCATTTCGCGCATGCCCGGCCCGCCCTTGGGGCCTTCGTAGCGGATGACGACGACGTCGCCGGCCTTGATCCGGCCGTTGTCGAGCGCGTCCAGAGCTCCCTGCTCGCGCTCGAAGACGCGGGCGGTTCCCTCGAAGACGTCGGCGTCGAAGCCGGCGCTCTTCACGACGGCCCCCTCGGGAGCCATGGTGCCGTGCAGGATGGTGATGCCGCCGGTCTTGTGGATGGGGTTATCCATGGCGCGGAGGATCTTGCCGTCCAGGTCCGGCGGGTTGATCGCTGCGAGGTTCTCCGCGACGGTCTTGCCGGTGACGGTGAGGCAGTCGCCGTGCAGCAGGCCGGCGTCGAGCAGTGCCCGCATGATGACCGGAACGCCGCCGATCTTGTCGACGTCGGTCATGACGTAGCGGCCGAACGGCTTGAGGTCACCCAGGTGCGGGATCTTGTCGCCGATGCGGTTGAAGTCGTCCAGGGTGAGCTCCACCTCCGCCTCGCGGGCGATGGCGAGCAGGTGCAGCACGGCGTTCGTCGAGCCGCCGAAGGCCATGGTCACGGCGATCGCGTTTTCGAACGCTTTCTTGGTCATGATGTCGCGGGCGGTGATGCCCTTACGCAGGAGGTTGACCACGGCCTCGCCGGACTTGCGGGCGAAGTCGTCGCGGCGGCGGTCGGCCGAGGGCGGCGCGGCCGAGCCGGGCAGGGACATGCCCAGCGCCTCGCCGATGCAGGCCATCGTGTTGGCGGTGTACATGCCGCCGCAGGCGCCTTCGCCCGGGCAGATCGCCTTTTCGATGCGGGTCAGGTCCTCCATGCTCATCTTGCCGGCGGCGCAGGCACCCACCGCCTCGAAGGCGTCGATGAGGGTGACTTCCTTTTCGGAGCCGTCCTCCAGCTTGACCCAGCCGGGCATGATGGAGCCGGCGTAGAGGAAGACGCTCGCGAGGTCGAGGCGGGCGGCGGCCATCAGCATGCCCGGCAGCGACTTGTCGCAGCCGGCCAGGAGCACGGAGCCGTCGATGCGCTCTGCCTGCATCACGGTTTCAACGGAGTCGGCGATGACTTCGCGGGACACCAGGGAAAAGTGCATGCCCTCGTGGCCCATGGAGATGCCGTCCGAGACGGAGATGGTGCCGAACTGCATGGGGAATCCGCCGCCGGCGTGCACGCCTTCCTTGGCGCCCTGGGCGAGCCGGTTCAGGGAGAGGTTGCAGGGAGTGATTTCATTCCAGGAGCTCGCGACGCCGATCTGCGGCTTGGCGAAGTCGTCGTCGCCCATGCCGACCGCCCGGAACATCCCGCGCGCGGGCGCGGCGTGAATTCCATCGGTGACGACCCGGCTGCGGGGCTTGATGTCCGGTTGGGTGACTGTCGCTGTTTGGGTGTCCTCACTCATGGGTCAAAGTCTAGGGCTCCGCCGCAGGGCGCAACGACCCGGATTCGCGCATTAAGCGGAAAACCGGGAATGTTGCGACCAAATAGTGGACTTGCGTCTCACCTGATGGACTCCTGCGGCTCAAATCTCCGACTGAGCCCGGGTGAGGCCTGCTCATGTCTCAGTTGAGGTGAGCGGCGTCACGCAGTTCCGGCGCCTCGGCGACGGACTGCGCCTCGGCCTTGAGCAGGGTGAGGACCTGCTGGATGGTGGTCCGGGCCGCGACGTCCGGGCGCGCGAGGGCAACGATGCTGCGGCTGGCCTTGACCCCGGCCAGCGGGCGCAGCACGAAGCCCCTCCCCTGGTTCTTCAGGGCCGTGTACCGCGGCAGCAGGCTGAGCCCGTGCCCGGCGCTGACGAGCGCCTCGAGGACCCGCAGGTCCGGGAACAGCTGGGCGCGGAGGGCCGGGGAATCGGCCTGCACTTCGATCTGACGGAGCACCGTGTCGAACGGGAACCCCTCGGGCACCCCCATCCAGGGGTACCCGGTCACGTCTTCCGCCCGCAGCGTCTCCTTGCCGGCCAGCACGTGGCCTTCGGGGATGGCGACGTCGAGGGGTTCGTCCAGGAGCGGCACCACCGTCAGCCCCAGCCGGGCAAAGACATCGGGTCCGTCGACACTGTGGGCCAGCACAATGTCGTAGTCGGCCGTCAAGCCCGCGAAGCCGGCCACGTTGGGATCCTCGAAGTGCGCTTGGAAGCGCAGGCCGTCGATGGCCTTCACGCGGTGCAGGAGGCCGGGTAGGAACATCTCGGCGGCGCTCGGGAAGAATGCGGCCTTGACGTGGGTCTGCCAGCCGCGCCGGTAGGTATCGATGGTGGCCTCCGCACGGGCCATGGCCGTGGACACCTCGGCGGCTGCCCCCGCCATCGCGAGTCCGGCCTCGGTGAGGCGCACGCCCCGGCCCGACTTCTCCACCAGGACCACCCCCAGTTCGTCCTGCAGGGTCTTGAGCTGCTGCGAGACCGCCGAGGGCGTCACCCTCATGGCCTCGGCCGTGGCCCCGACCGTGCCGCGGTCGGCCAGTTCCCGGAGAATCCGCAGTCTCTTGAAATCCATGAACAGAGGCTACAGGGCGGGCGGCTTGAAGGGTGGACAGCCCCCTTGAGGCGGACGTACCGTCAAGCAACGGCAACCTTGCCTTATGGACAGAAGGGCTCTGCTATGGATTGGATCATCTGGCTCGTCGTTATCGCGGTGATTGTCGCCGTCGTCTGGTGGTTGCTGAACCGCAACAGCTCCCGCGCCCGTTCCGGCTCCGCCGGTCCAAAGACCGGGGCCGGGGCCGCCGCCACCGACGATTCCACACCTCCCCACCTGCACGACGCCGACCACGGCCCCAGTCACCGCGGCGCCCTGTCCGGCGGCGGCTCCTCCCCGTCAGCGGCGGCAGCCGGACTCGCCTGGATGCCTGCGTCCGCGGGCTTTAACCACGCGGAACCCGGCGCCGAACCCGAACCGGCCTCCGACCCCGTTGCCGAGGCTGAGGACCGGGCGGCCGTCGAGGCCCACTTGAAGGCCCGGGCGGCGGCAGCGGCAGCGGAGGTGTCGGGCACCGAGGCGTCGGGTGCGACTGCAACGGGCGCTGGCGTTGCGTCCACACCCGCTGCCGAAGAGGCGCCGGCCGAAAACCCGGAATGGGAAACCCAGTGGTCCGAGACCCCGCCGGCCGAACCGCATACGGCCGTTCACCCAGAGTCTGTCCACGGCGCCGGTGCGCACGTCGCGGGCGCCGCTGCGGGTGCCGCCGGTGCTGCTGCCGCGACCGGTGCCGCAGCAGCACCGGCAAGCGCCCCCGTGCATCACCCTGAATACACGGAGCCTCATGCACCGACCCTCCCCGGTGCCGAATCGGCCGCGGCGGAGGCAGTCCTCGACTCGGAGCCCGCCTCCACCACGGACGCCGGATTCATGGCGGAAGCAAGAGACCAAGGGAATGCCGGACAGGCAACCCAGGCGCCGCAAACGGCGGCCGAGTCCCCTTTGGCAGAGGCTGAGGCCCGGCAAACCGCAGTGTCGTCCGCCGCGTCCGAAACCGCTGCCAGCCATGAGGCCGAGCCCGCCGGCCATCTCGCAGCCGACCAGCCGTACGGCGAGGGGTCGGCGGCAGCGTCAGCCGACGGCAGCGGCCCCGAGGGCTTCACCGTCAAGGGCAACGCCTCCTCGATGATCTACCACGAGGAGACCAGCCCCGCCTACGAGGAAACCCGCGCCGAGGTCTGGTTCCTGTCCGCGGCACACGCCGAGGCCGCGGGCTTCCGGCCCCCGCGCCGGACGCGGCAGTAATCCGTGGCGCGGGAAACCGAAAAATCACCGGCCGGCACCGGACCAGCGATGACCGGGACACCGGCAGGGCGCCGGGAATCAGCTGATCCGCGGCACCCCGCGCCGCCGGCCGGACAGTCCGCGGCCGGCCGGCCCGCGGGCGCACAAGTCTGGGTGGGCCTGGCGGCCGCCGTCGCGATCATGCTCAGCGGCTGCACGGCGGGCGGCACCGATGTGCCCGCCGGCACCGCTCCCCCGCCCAGCGGCGGCACCGCCACCCCGGGCCTGGAAGGGCCGACGCCGGCAGTGACCCGGACGGGCGTGGACCGGCCCACGCTTGCCGAAAAGATCGACGCCGAGTTGCAGCTGCCCTGGTCCACGGTCTTCCTGCCCGACGGCACCGCCGTGATCTCCGAACGCGACAGCACGCGGCTCCGGACCATCGCGCCGGGAGCGCGCAACGGACGGGCCGGCACGATCGGCACGGTGCCCGACGTCGTACCCGGCGGAGAAGGCGGACTGCTGGGGCTGGCACTGTCCCCGGATTTCGCGAACGACCGCTACCTGTACGCCTACTTCACCGCTGCGCGTGACAACCGGATCGCGCGGATGCGACTGGAGGAGCGGGGCGGGACGCTGGTGCT
This sequence comes from Arthrobacter sp. 001422645, assembly GCF_059816125.1. NCBI lineage: Bacteria > Bacillati > Actinomycetota > Actinomycetes > Micrococcales > Micrococcaceae > Arthrobacter > Arthrobacter sp. 001422645. Next base: position 91,209 of record NZ_JCBANT010000005.1, read on the forward strand.
GGGCCCCTCGGAGGTCATCTTCTCCGGAATTCCCAAGGCCGCCACGCACAACGGCGGGCGGATCCGGTTCGGACCGGACGGACTCCTTTATGTCGGCACCGGCGATTCCCGGCGCACGGAGCAGCCGCAGGACGTAAACACCCTCGGCGGCAAGATCCTGCGCATCACGCCGGAGGGGCGCCCCGCGCCGGGCAACCCCTTCGGAGACAACCCGGTGTACAGCCTGGGCCACCGCAACGTGCAGGGCCTCGCGTGGGACAGCGCCGGCCGGCTGTGGGCAAGTGAATTCGGGCCCGACGTCGACGACGAGCTGAACCTGATCGTCCCCGGCGGCAACTACGGCTGGCCGGAGGTCACGGGCGCCCCGCGCCGTGAAGGCTTCCGGGACGCGAAGGTGGTGTGGCCGTCGACGGCGGAGTCTTCCCCCAGCGGGCTGGAAATTGTCGGCGACACGGCCTACCTGGGGGCGCTGCGCGGCCAGAGAGTGTGGGCGATTCGCTTGAACGGCGAATTCGCCGGGGATCCCGTGAGCTATTTCACACGGGAGTACGGGAGGATTAGGAACGTTTCACTGGCCCCGGACGGCCGCCTCTGGGTGCTCAGCAACAACAAGAACCCTGATTTCGTGCTGGTTTTGGAGCTGCCGGAGTAGCCCCCAGGGCGGGCGCCCGGCCCGATTTCACACTCCGCCCAAACTCGTGTAGAGTTTCATGTCGTTGCGGAGAACAACGCGGGAACAAAAAGACCGCGAAGAACGAAAACAACAGATGCACCTCTAGCTCAACTGGCAGAGCAATTGACTCTTAATCAATGGGTTCCGGGTTCGAGTCCCGGGGGGTGCACCACCAAGAAAAACCGCTCCACCACCGGCGAAAGTCGGGTGTTGGAGCGGTTTTTTGTTTGCCTAAGAACAGGCCTACTCGTCGTTTAGTCGCCGTATGAACGATTGCCCAACGTGGGCATTATTGGACCAGGATGACGCGCTGGTTCAACTGGCCGATGCAGCCGATACCGTCACCCGGGACGAAGCCGAGACCTACGCCGGCGGACGATGCCCTGGCCGCCTCGGACTGAGGTCAGTAGATGGTAACCACCGGTTCCTTGATATAGACGCGCTGCTCGTACGTCGGCTGGAGCGTGCTGCTACCCGATCCGCGGTAGAGCCCGCTGTGCCAGACGACCCACTGGGAGTCCCACGCTTCGGCGTCGTGACACCACGTCTGCTTGCCGACCTCAACGCCCGCAGGGTCGAGGCTGACGCACGCAAGGGACTGCACTGGGCCAGCACGGTACGTCACCATCGCGTACGTTGCGTAGCCGTCCACGTACGGCATGAGCGGAATGCTCCATGCTTTGACATTGGAGCCGTCGTCGCCCCACAGGCGCCAGTATCCGTTCTCCACGCGGAGCGCGACCTGGGCGTAGCGCCAACCACCATCCTTGTCGGGACCGTGCAGCTGGACCAGGGAGTGCCATGACCTCCCGTCGTTCTTCGCAGGGCCAAGGACCGGCTTGAGCCAGCCCTTCCACTGCGTCTTCTTCCCGGGCGCAGACAGCGTCGCAGCCGCCTGCGACGCTCCGACCTTGATCTCACTGCGGCGCTTGAGGTCAGGCGTCGCGTCAGCGGGTGCGCCGGTGATCCACCAGTCGGTCGTCCCGTACTGCGCGGGCCTCATTCCGTTCCACTGCGAGGATGTGTACCACGCGGGCTGACCCACGCGGTTTGGTGCGGTCATGGGCCCGTAGGTTGAATTGCCAGCCGCTGATGCGGTGACCATGGGCGCGAGCGTGAGAACAACCGCCAACATACCCACGATGATGCGTCGAATGATGAACACGGTCCAGCCTCCTGCTACTGCAAGACTGAGACCGTTGTAAAGGTTATTGATTATCTGTCCGCGCCAAGAGCGTCGTCAAGAGCTTTCTCGGACACGAAACTCTCGCAAGCAGCACTGGACTCCTAAATGGGGACCCAACCAGCCACGATGGCGACGGAAAATGCTTTGACGGTCAAAAGCACTGCCAGGCAAGCAGTGCATGAAGCTCCTAAAGGTTCACGTTGTTTCCCGTCACCGAGATGTAGCGGCCGGACGAATAGAACTCAATGCAACGCTCGCCGTCGCGGATCTTTCGGCCAGGCCCTTCGGGAGCCTTGACGAACACGTGGACGCCTTCACCGGACTGGCTTACTGGGATCTACACGCTCACGCCGGCAGACCTCGGCTCCCGGGTGACGGTAATTCTCACCGGTTCACTGAAGGGCTACGCCGACACCATCATGGAGGCCCAAACCTCAGGCGCGGCCGTTCTGCCCACCCGGCCCGCAGCCTCCATGCCGGTCGTCACCGGCAACGCCGTGGTCGGGTCAGTTCTGACCGCGACCTGGAAGGCGGCCCCCAAGGCGGCAACGTACACCTGGTTCCGCAATTACATGCCCATCAGGGGAGCGACCGCGGCGACCTACAAGCTGACGGCCGCAGACAAGGGGTCGGTGATCATGGCCGTCGCGAAGGTGAAGGTCCCCGGCTCTTCCTGGCCGACGGAGATGCCCGGCCGGGGGTCTTCATCCGCTGACCCGTCCGGAAAGGGCCAATTGTGCAACGGCCTGTTGCGCAATTGGCCCTTTCTCATGCCCGGGGCACGGTCATCCGGTGTACGAAGAGATTCCTGAGGGGTTCTGGGCCGGACTGGAGGCTGAGTTCACCCTGCCGTCCCTGGAGCAGGTCCGCGCCAGAATTGAGCTGCTCACGGCGGATCCCGAACCGGTAATGCGCCGCCTGGTGCGCGTCTTAGTCGGAGACGGGACTTTCTGTCCGGGGTTCCAGTTCCTGCCCGGCGGCGGGCTGCATCCGGCCGTGGTCATCGACTCTTAGGGGGTGGGGTTTTGCGCAGGTTAGAACCGATTTTCGGGTCATGAGCTGTGATAGCTGGGGCGCCGGTGTGGAGCTGTTCGAGCGCGCGGTGCGGCCGCTCACTACCCACGAGAAGCTGGCCCTCGAGCTTGACGTGGAGGCCATGCGACCGACGGCACCGGCCAAGGCAGGCTGCGCTTAACTGAATAGCGGGCGCCCCGCGGCGGTCTCCCTGCCTTATCCCTGGCGCCGGAGATCAGGCATCCCGGCGCTTCACGGTCACTAGCGCGCCGGCCAGGGCCACCGCAGCCCAGGCGAGGACGACGAGGCCACCCTGGACTTGGGTCAGATGGTCCTGGGCAGTGCGTATCGCGACCATGTCCATGCCCGCGGAGGTGGGCAGGAAGAGCCCGAGGTCTTTGAAAGAGTCGTTCAGTCCGGAGAGGATGGCAACGAGGATCGGAAGGATGGTGAGAATGCCCAGGATGGTGACGATGCCACCGGCGCTGTTGCGAAGCAGCGCCCCGATGCTCAGGCCCAAGACGGCGATCAGAGCGAGGTAGGCGCCAGCGCTGATGATGCCTCGGATGACCCCGTCTGCGATGAGCGGGTAGTTCAGGCCGTGCGGTTCCAGGAGCGGCTGGGCCACCGCGTACGAGATGAGGGCCCCGACCACGCCGACGGCGAAAGCGCTTCCGGCGATGACGAGTGTCTTGGCCAGCACTGCGGTGATCCGCCGGGGCACCGCAATGAGGGTCGTGGTGATCATGCGGGTACCGTATTCGGAACCGATCTGCATGACGGCCAGGGAGGCAACCAGGAACTGGGCAATGACGGTCCCGGCGGCAGGGACCTCCCGGGCCATGATCCCGAACTCATCCACGAGGCTCTGCTGTCCGGCTCCACCCTGCTCGGCGTCGATGGCAATAAAGCCGGAAACCATGGCGGTCAAGGCGAACGTGCTGAGCAAACCGACCCCGACCATGCAGACCAGGGAGATGGTGAGGATGATGTAGCTTGAGCGCAGCGAAGTCAGCTTGAGCCATTCGGCGTGCACGGCTCTGAGGAAGGTCAACCCTTTTCCGCCGTCCTGACGGGCGGCTGCCGCGCCACGGCGACTGGCGGGTGCAGTGGTGGTCATCGGGTTCCCTCTCCTGCCCCGGCCAGCGCGGCGGAACGGTATTCAACTTCATCTCGGGTCAGTTCCATGTACGCCTCTTCGAGCGAAGCCCGGACCGGTGTCAGCTCATGGATCAACGCATCGTGCTCACGGGCGATCCAGGCGATCTTCCGGGGCTCGGCCCCGGAGACTTCCAACAGGCCAGGTTCCAGTTCACGGAACGCGATCCCGCCGGCGGCCAGGCCAGCCCGCAGCTCATCCAGCTGGTCGCTGCGGACCAGTGACCTGTCCCGCCCTTGGGCGAGGATCTCGGCAACGGGAGCATCGGCGATGATCCGGCCCCGGCCGATGACGATCAGGTGGTCAGCGGTCTGCGCCATCTCACTCATCAGATGCGAGGACAGGAACACTGCCCTGCCCTCGGAGGCGAGGTGACGTGACAGATTGCGGACCCACTGGACGCCTTCGGGGTCGAGCCCGTTCACCGGCTCGTCGAAGATGACGGTTCTGGGATCACCCAGCAGCGCGGCGGCGATGCCGAGACGCTGGCCCATGCCAAGGGAGAAGCCCTTGATCCGCTTCCGGGCGATTTCCGTAATTCCGGTCATGGCCATGACTTCATCTACGCGGTTGCGGCTGATGCCGTGCGTGGCGGCCAGGACAGACAGGTGCTTGACGGCGCTGCGGGCCGGGTGAAGCGCCTTGGCGTCCAGGAGGGCACCGACTTCTCTCAGCGGCGCCGCGTGCTCCACGTACGGGCGGCCGTTGACCAGCACCCGGCCGGAGGTTGGCCGGTCCAGGCCCAGGATCAGGCGCATGGTGGTGGATTTGCCGGCACCGTTCGGTCCCAGGAATCCGGTGACCTGCCCGGGCTGGACGGTGAACGTTACGCCGTCCACGGCGGTGCGCTTCCCGTAGGTCTTGGTAAGGCCGTATGCCTCGATCATGGTCCAGCTTTCTTCTAGGCGAGTGTCTGTCCGTCAATGCATGAGGACCAGCCCACAACTCACCGCCCCCTCGCCATTATTCATGCGTAGGCGCATGTCAGGCGGGAACTCAGGCGTCTTTACCCGCATTTCTTTTCTCTGGGGCAATGGCTGGGTCTTCGGCCGCGTACTGCCGGTCAGAACGGCCAGCCAGCTGGCCAGTAGTGTTCCACGACCGAGGGGCCGGCAGTGACACTGCCGCTTCGTTCTCAGCCATCTCACGGAGACCCAGGTCGAGCGCTGGCGGCCATTCTGGCCAACGGCAACGTCTGAGCCCGGTGGGTCGGCGACCCAACAGACTCCTCGCCGCATGGACTCCACGGCCCGCGGAGAGACAGAGAGAGATGTTCGGGGCCGTACACATGAGATTGAGAGCGGACGTTTACGTCATCGACCGGCCTTTCACACTGGGGCCGGATGCACCGAATCGAAGATTGGACCAGGCTTCAACTCCTGCCTGTTATGGGACTTTCTGCGGCTGCTGTGGAGCTGATACCTCGCCCACGAAGAGAACACCGGGTCGTCCAACGGCGGCCCGGTTTCATTATGCCCGCGGCGGAGACGCCCTCGAGGTAGGCCTTGAGTTCGACGGCACGGACGACCTCCTCGAAGGTCTTCTCGATCGCTGCTGCGGACTTGGACATCTTGACCTGTTGGATGGCAGCGACGCCCTCCTGGAAGCCGCCATTGTCACGGTAGGCGGCCGCCTCGTCGGCGGGCCATTGGCGTACGTCAAGGCCGCGGCCGCGGAGGATTTCGGCGAGAGGCTCGATGAGATCGGGCCGGATAGGGGCTGGTGTTTTCGGTTTCTTGGGCATGGGGGCCATGTGTGCGGCGGCGGCTCGGACGATGCCCGCCGGGTCCGACGGCCCCGAAGCCTGCGCATGGCTGCCGGCAGGCCGCTTACCTGCCTGACCTGCGGCAACGTAGGATCCTGTCTGGACCGGACACCTGCTCGTCCGGCACGAATCTCTGGGGGAAAATTGAAAATCAGCAAAGCGCTAGGAGCATCGCTGCTCACGGCAGCACTGGTGGCCGGCCCGATCTGCGGAGCCTCGTCGGCGCCCGCTGCGGTGCCCGTGGCCACACAGTCAACATCGACGGACTCCCTTGGCCTGTTCCAGGAGAGCAATCGGCAGGTTCTCATTGACACCTTCGACAGGATCAACGCTTTCCGCGCGACCAAGGGGCTGAAGCCGCTCAAATTCAACGTGAACATCGCCACCGTCTCCCAGAAGTGGAGCGATGAGATGGCGGCGACCGGCCTGTTCGCGCACAACGGCGACTACGTCACGGGCGCCCCTGAGGGCTGGACGTCGGCGTCGGAGAACATCGCCTGGTACACCTACGCCCCCAGCGGGCAGCGGTTCGTTAACTTGTGGATCAACTCTCCGGGCCACAACGCAAACATGTCCCGCCCGGACGACCAGTACATGGGCATCGGCATCAGCTCCGTGGACGGCCGCATTTACGCAACCGCCAACCACTTCCGCTACCAGGACGGCGTCGTGCCCCCGGGGTCCTACAACAGCCCGCGGGACTTCTTCAACGGCCTGCCCGAGCTCGGCGCAGGCAGTGTCGTCATCGTCAACGCCCCCGAGCCTGCCTGGGATACGGCGAAGCGCACGTACACGATTCCGAACGCTTCCGGGGTCGAGTATCGGCTCTACTCCGGCGACGACCAGAGCGTGAAGGCCCCGGGCACCTACCCTGCCGTCACCGGCTACAACGCCATCGTCGCAACGGCGAAACCGGGGTACCGGTTGAGCAACACCGTGTCGTACTGGAGCCGGACCTTCGAGTCCGCCCCGGTCACGCCCCGCGCGCCGGTGTTCGACAAAACCGCCCGGACCGTCACCATCCCGTCCACCACCGGTGTGCAGTACCTGCTCAACGGCGTCGCTGTCCCGGCCGGCGTCCATTCCTTCCATGACACTGCCAAGGTCGAGGCCCGGGCCTTCAGCGGGCACACGCTGACCGGTCTCTCGAGCTGGAGCGTCACCGTCCCCCTGGTCAACATCACCGTGCAGGCCGCCCCGACCGCCAACAAGGCAGCCGGAACGTACACGATACCGGCGCGGCCCGGCGTGGAGTTCCTCATCGACTACAAGCCGGTTCCCGCCGGCACCTACAAGAGCTCCGTCGACGTCACTGTTTCCGCCCGGGCCACCAACGGCTACACGCTCACCGGCACGTCCCAGTGGGTGCTCCACCGGGCCTCGAAACCGTCTCCGCGGCCGGTCCGCTCTTCGTGGACTACAGCAACCTGTTCCTGATCCCTGACCGCCAAGGCGTCCAGTATTTCCTGAACGGCAAAGCTGTAGCTCCGGGGCGCTACACCGGCACCGGAAAAGTCGTTGTCACTGCCGCCGCCAAGCCCGGCTTCCGGCTCGAAGCCGGGGCAACCTCCTGGTCATACGACTACACCCAGCCTGCTATCAAGGTCACCCCGGCCGTCCCAGCCTTCAACCGGGACCGGGCGACCTACACCGTTCCGGCGCGCACCGGCGTCCGCTACTTCGTCAACGGTGCCGCGAAAGCGGCCGGCACCTACCCCAGCTCCACGAAAGTTATCATCACGGCGCAGGCCGCCACCGGCTACATCCTCACCGGCACCGCTTCCTGGACCTACGATCTGGCACCCCTGGCGGTGACCGCTGCGGCCCCCACATCCAACCTGGCAGCCGGAACCTACACCATCCCGAAGCGGACCGGCGTGACGTATCTCGTGGACGGCAAAGCCGTGGCTGCCGGCACTTTCAAGGGCAACAGCCGCCGGGTTGCCGTCACCGCCAAAGCCGCCCCCGGCTACCGGCTCGCCGGCACCTCGAGCTGGACACTCGACTTCCGAAGGGCAGTGACACCGGTCAAGCCGGCCATGAACGCCGCCACCAACCGCTACACAATCCCGAAGCAGACCGGGGTCGCCTACTACGTGGACGGCAAACTGACGGCCGCCGGAACCTTTGCGGTAGCCAACGGCAGGACTGTGAAGTTCACCGCCAAGGCCTCGGTGTCCACGTACCGGCTCGCCGGAACGTCCGTCTGGTCTTTCCGCTTCTGACGCCAGGGGCGCCGGCTGCCGGGAAGAGCCGGCGTCCCCTCCGCACACATCAGGTGCCTGAGTAACCACCCTGTATTGAGCCCCGAAGACTTCGTGATCACGACCGGTGAGGAGCCGGAGGACTGGCCGGAGCGCTTCGCTCCCGGCTCCTGCGCCAAGGTTGCGACCAACGGCGAGGGGCTCTGGACGAAGATCGCCGAGGATGACGCAGAGATCATCCCGGCCACGCTGGCCAACAACCCGTTCGGAGGCTTCACTGCCTTCGGGGCCTGGTCGTGTACAAGCGCGAGAACGGCCGCGAAATCCAGCCGCCGAAGGTCGACTAGACCCGAGCGAGGCGGCTCCTAAAGTGGTCGAGCCGCATAGACTGCGTGGCAGTGACGTACCGAACGCTTTTTGGGGGATCAATGAATGAATTGCACAACGCACCCGGAACTGTGAGGGCGGGGAGCCGGCCATGAGCAAGTCGAAGATGGTCGTGCGCAGCTACAAGAGCCCGCGTGGCCCGCGTCCGAAGCAGCTCCCCGTGGCTGTGTCCAGTCTTCGCTGGGCGCTGGCGCGGAGGCTGCTGCTCGCAATTCCTGCCGGCGTGTTCCTTGGCGGCATGCTGACCACGGCGCTCAACCTGGAGACTGCGGACCCCTCGGGCGACGCGGCGATGCTAGCCGGCCTTGCTCTATCTTTTGCCCTGTTCCTGACTGTTCTGTGGCTTCTGGGCCGTAGCCGGCGGAAGGCTTTTGCCGCATCAGGAGGCGATCCGCAGGCCGCCAGCGTGCTGCTCTTCGGTGTGCTCACTCCCCGCAGGAGCAACTCGAAGTCGCACAGCCAAGGCTACGGCGGCGACGGAGGCTACAGCTCCGGCGGGGATTCCTCGGGTGACTGTGGCGGCGGCGACGGTGGCGGCGGATGCGACTAAGCGGGAACCCCGCGCACGGACCAGGGTCAGGTTCCGCGCCGGACCGCAACCGCTAGTTGAAAGTGGATGGGCAAGGCCAACTGCACCGGTGATGCCCCGACGGGCTCGTCGAGCAGCTCGTTGATCGAGGTCTGCCCGTCCAGCTCAGCAATCGGGTTTGTGTCCATCCCTTGAGCCTATTCGCAGCCGGGGCCCGCACCGGTGAGGGACACGGGACGTCGCGGCTCGAAGGGCCTCGGGATCAGTGTCTAGGACGGGGAATGGATTGCCTTTTGCCGGTGTGCTCGTGTGGTCCCGCCACGGGCAGCACTGATGCTTCGGGGCCCGCGGGGTGCGGGTCGCACCCTTCACAGAACACGGCATCAGCAAACTCACCACAACACTGGCAGCGATGCTCCAGGGATCTCGCTTCGAGAACGTAGCTAGTCATGGGCCCAATGCTCCTCCGGAGCTCCCGAGTCGAAACGAGTAATCTGTACTCGTTTGGGGCATCGGGCTACTTGCCGGAGGAGGAGCGCCTCGCCGCACCGAAGGCGGGATGTTCGACGTCGGGCACCGTGCGTCGGCGAAATGGCCGCCTAGTTAGCCTCGACGGGCAGGCTCGGATCCTGTGTAGCGACGATTGCTTTCACCTCAGGAGAGGAAATCTTGGTGGCCAGTTCGGTGACCACCGCCTGTAGCTCCTGCCTGAGGACGTCCGGATCGATGGAGGCGGCAGCGAGCACGGAACGTTCCATGTCTGCGGCCTGGGCAACCGCCTCGCGGCCGCGGTCTGTCAGGGACACCACGTGGCTGCGGCGGTCGGAGGCGCTGCGCTGGCGGGAGATATGGCCGTGGGCTTCCAGCCGGCTGAGGGTCTTGCCCATGGTCTGCGCCTGTACGCGCACCAATTGGGCAAGTTGGGCCTGGGTCATCGGTCCGTTGACGGAGAGCACTTCCATCGCGATGACCCCGGCATGGGTCAGGCCAATGGCCCCCAATTTTTCGTTCCAGGAGTGTTCAACAAGGCGTGCTGCCGTGGACAATAGGCGGCCCGTGGGCCAGCGATCCATATCAGGCATACCAAAGAGTATAGCGAGCGTACGATTCGGCGCGGCCACCGACTCTCACTAGGCTGGTATATCGCCACCAAGAAGCCACACCGCGTCCACCCCGAGAAGGAGCACAACTTGCCTGAACGACTCATCCCCGGTGATCCGGCGCCAGCTTTCACCCTGAAGGACGCCGAGGGGCACGAAGTCTCCCTCGCGGACTTCCGGGGCCGCAGCACCGTGGTCTATTTCTACCCGGCGGCGTCCACCCCGGGCTGCACGAAGCAGGCCTGCGATTTCCGGGATTCCCTGGCATCCCTGCGGCAGGCCGGTTACGACGTGGTGGGCATCTCCCCCGATCCGGTGGACAAGCTGGCCAAGTTCGCAGCTGCGGAAGGACTGGACTTCCCCCTGCTGTCCGATCCGGACCACGCCGTCGCCGAGGCCTACGCGGCCTGGGGCGAGAAGAAAAACTACGGCAAGACGTACCAGGGACTGATCCGGTCCACGGTGGTGGTGGACCCCGACGGGAAGGTCGCCGTCGCGCAATATAACGTCAGGGCCACCGGGCATGTCGCCAAACTCCGCCGGGACCTCAAAATCGACGCCTGAAGACTCCTGACCACTGGGCTGCCGGCACTCATCCCCCTTGGGTGATGTGTCGACGCCGCGCTCCGGCTTACATTCGCTGAAAGTCCAGGTCCCTCCGGGTTCATGGAGCGGATCAGGCCCTGGAACCCAGTGGATACGGAATCCTGAGGAGGAAACCGGTGCCGACGACGGATGCGGGCTCCGCTGCCCGCGGTGGGCACAGCGCGTCGACGGAGCAGTGCACTGGACCTCAGCGTGCTGGAACTGATTGCGGAACTGGTACCCCAGGCCATCGGCATGGCGGCCAGTCCGCTCCCGCTCATAGCGGTGCTACCGATAATCCTTTCCCCGAACGGCAGGGGCCGGAGCATCGCCTTTGCCGCGGGCCGGGTCCTCGCGGTCCTGGCCACGGTGCTTGCGGTGGCCGCCTTGTCCGACGCTGCCACGCAGGGGTCAGGCGGTACACGCCTCGGCGCAGCCATCCGCCTCTTGCTGGGCGTGGCGTTCGTCGTCCTGGCGCTCTCCAAGTTCCGCTCGCGGCCTAAGAGTGAAGCGGAACAGAAGACCCCCGGGTGGATGCAGGCCCTTGACGGTATGAAGCCCGCGAAAGCCCTGCGGACGGGGTTCTTGGTGACCGCGATCAATCCGAAGGAACTGATCTTCGGCATCGCGGCCGGCGTTGTGATCGGCAGCTCCTCGCTCCCGCCCGGTATGGTGTCCGCCGCCGTGCTCATCTATACGGGAATCGCCACGATTACCGTCGTGGGCCCGGTGGTGGCGTATATCATCATCGGCACCCCGGTGCGCAGGGTCCTCGAACCTGTGCGGACCTGGCTGGACCGCTACTACAACGTCATCATCGCGGCCGTCCTCGCCATCATTGGCGCCGTCATGATCGGCAAGGGCGTCGCCGGGCTGTAGGTGTTCCCGCTCCGCCCGGCGCACCCCCGGAACCCCTCGCCGGCCGCCGTCGACCGCTGCCCCGCGATAAGTCGCCGCAGCGTGTGCCGCGAAATGTACAATGGAGCCTGGCATCCGCCCCCGACGGTCGAAGGACCCGACAGACGGCGGCGCCGCGCGCGAGTGGTGAAATTGGCAGACACGCAGGATTTAGGTTCCTGTGCCTTCGGGCGTGGGGGTTCAAGTCCCCCCTTGCGCACATAGAAAGAGAGTCCCGGTCTTCGGACCGGGGCTCTCTTTCTGGTTAACCGCCCTTTCCTGCGGGTCTGGCCCGGTATTGGCGGCCCGAATCGCCGCGCCTGCACCCACCTCCGCCAGAAACCCCGCAAAACCGGGCCAGTCCGGCCGTAAATCACCCAATAGCAGGCCCAATTCGGCCGCTAATCCACCTCATAATCCGGCATAAAGCGACCCAACAAAAAGAATTTCCATCCCACACCCATCCGTTTCCCCCCAGCCCGCGAATACCCATTGAGACACCAACCAAGGGTCGGTGCCCACAAGTCGGAAAAGGGCCAAAGCGGCAACAGTTCGCCGCGGCAATGATCGGCACAACAAAGGAGAAACCGAAATGCAGACCATCAAGCGCACGACTCTTTCCGTAGCAGGAATCGCTGCTGCAGCCATGCTCAGCCTCACCGCCTGTGGCGGATCCACCACCGCGGCCCCCAACTCCTCGGCTCCGGCCTCCGCTCCGATGGAATCGAGCATGGCACCGTCGCCGTCCGCCAGCTCGGCAGCCATGGATCCGGCCGCCAACCTCGTCGGTTCCGGCTGCGCCGCCTACGCCGAGAAGGTTCCCAGCGGCGCCGGCTCCGTCTCCGGAATGGCCCTCGACCCGGTAGCGGTCGCGGCGTCCAACAACCCGATCCTCACCACACTGACGGCCGCAGTTTCCGGCAAGCTCAACCCGAAGGTTGACCTGGTGGACACCCTGAACGGCAGCGAATTCACTGTCTTCGCACCGACGGACGACGCCTTCAAGAAGATCGACGCCGCCACGATCAACACGCTGAAGACGGACGATGCCCTGCTCAGCAAGATCCTGACCTACCACGTAGTCCCCGGCAAGATCAGCCCGGACGAGATCGTCGGCACCCACAAGACGGTCCAGGGCGGTTCCGTGACCGTGACCGGCACCAAGGACGCACTCAAGGTTGACGGCGCCAACGTGGTCTGCGGCGGCGTCATGACCGCCAACGCCACGGTCTACATGGTGGACTCCGTCCTGATGCCCAAGTAGGCTCCGCTAAACGCTCCTGCTCCGGTTCCAGCCTGACTCACTGGACCATCTGGGAGAAACGAAGGCCCGCACCCCTGGTGCGGGCTTTCGTTTTGCCTGCCGCCGCCTGTGGACTCGGCCGCGGCTGATGGCGCTACTGGGCTCCCAGCTACCGCCCGGGCGGGTCAACTAGAATGAGCCTGTTCCGCAGCCGGCGGTCCATCCAATCCCCCGAGGTGATTACCGAGTGCCCAGAAGTACAGTGCCCAGCCGCGCCCTGCGCCGCAGCAGACTGCAGGCCGGCAGTGCGCACGCCAGTGGAGTGCGGACCGGCGCAGTGCGCCGCATGGCTGCCGGCGTGGCCGTGCTCCTGGCACTGCCCCTCGCCGCCTGCACCGGAACCCCCGGCCCCGGCCCGGGCTCCGCCACCGCCTCGCCCAGCTCGTCGGACGCCGCCCCCAGCGCGGTGTTCAACTTCGGCACGGCCTCCCAGCCGCTCGGGCTGGATCCGGCTGTGGTCTCCGACATCGAGTCCTACCGGATCACACGCCAGGTCCTGGAGGGACTGGTCGGCGTGGACCAGACCACGGGACAGCCCACGCCGCTGCTGGCCACCGAGTGGACCACCAGCGCTGAAGGCCGGTCCTACACGTTTAAACTGCGCGAGAAGGTGACGTTCCAGGACGGGACGGCCTTCGACGCCGCCGCAGTCTGCAGCAACTTCGACCGCTGGTTCAAGTTCCCCGAGGCGCTCCGGAAGCAGGCTCCCGGAACCACGTTCAAGGGCGTTTTCAAGGCCCACGCCGATCAGGCGTCCCTGTCCATCTACAAGGGATGCACCGCCCTGTCACCGGACAACGTCAGGATCGACCTGACCCAGCCCTTCACCGGATTCCTGCAGGCCCTCACGCTGCCCGCCTTCGCCATCTCCTCGCCCAAGGCCCTTGCGTCCAAAAACGCCGATGAGCTCAACCAGAGCCGCGACGGCCAGCCCGTCTCCGCGTACGGGCTTCATCCGGTGGGAACCGGCCCCTACGTCTTCAAGTCCTGGGATCCGAGCAGCATTACCCTCGCCAGCAACAAGGACTACTGGGGCGACAAAGGCCAGATCGGCACCATCAACTTTGTCACCTACGATCACACCCAGACCCGCATGCAGGCCCTGCTGGACGGCAAGATTGACGCGTACGACGCCGTGACCATCGGCAACTTCGACCAGCTGGTGAAACGCGGACAGCAGATTGTCCAGCGGGATCCCTTCTCCGTTATGTACGTGGGCATGAACCAGGAAGTGCCCATCCTGCGCAACATCAAGGTCCGCCAGGCGATCGAGATGGCGCTGGACAAGGACACGCTGATCCGCAGGTTCTTCATTGACAACACCGCCGAGGCAACGCAGTTCGTCCCGCCCAAGCTCAGCGGCTTCAATAACAACGCTCCGGCCCTGGGCCACAACCCGGCGAAAGCCAAGGAACTCCTCGCCGAGGCCGGCTATAACGGGCAGGAACTGAAGTTCTACTACCCGTTGAACGTCACCAGGCCCTATCTTCCGACGCCGGAAAAGGTCTACGCGGAAATCAGCAAGCAGCTGACCGCCGTCGGGCTGAACATCAAGCCGGTGCCTGTCGAGTGGTCCGATGGCTACCTCCAGAAGGTCACGTCCCCCGGGGACCACGCCCTCCACCTGCTGGGCTGGAACGGCTCCTACGCCGATCCGGACAACTTCGTCGGCCCGCTCTTCGGCGAGAACACCGGCGAGTTCGGCTACCAGGACCCGCAGGTCTTCTCCAAGATCGCCCGGGCCCGCGGCCTGCCCGACGGCGAAGAGCGGACGGAGCAGTACCAGACCATCAACGCCCAGATCGCCGCCTCAGTCCCCGCCGTGCCGATCGCTTTCCCGATCTCGGCCCTGGCCCTCTCCGACCGGGTGGTGAAGTACCCGGCGTCGCCCGTTCTCAACGAAGTTTTCACAAAGGTGGAGCTAAAGCCTTGACGGACGGGGCCAATTTCAGTAAGAGGCCGGTGCGGGATATTCTGTGACAGCCAGACCCGCTGCTAATCGGAGACTGATTGTGACTTTCATTTCCAAGACCCAACAAGCCGACGTCGTCCTGATTGGCGGCGGCATCATGAGCGCCACCCTCGGTGCCTTCCTGAAGCAGCTCGAGCCGAACTGGACGATCTCCCTGTTCGAGAAGCTGGACGAGCCCGGCCTGGAGAGCTCCGGCCCCTGGAACAACGCCGGCACCGGACACGCGGCGCTGTGTGAGCTTAATTACTCCCCCGCCGCCAAAGACGGCTCCGTGGACCCCGCCAAGGCGCTCCTCATCAACGAGCAGTTCCAGCTGTCCCGCCAGTTCTGGTCCCACCTGGTCACGAACGGCATGATCGGCTCCCCCAAGGGCTTCATCAACACCGTCCCGCACATGAGCTTTGTGATCGGCGAGGACAACACCAAGTTCCTGCGCACGCGCTACGAGGCGCTCAAGCCGAACCCGCTGTTCCGCTCGATGGAATACTCCGAGGACCACGCCCAGATCGCCAAGTGGGCCCCGTTGATCGTCAAGGGACGCGACCCGAAGCAGCGCATCGCCGCCACCCGCGCCGCGGAAGGGACCGACGTCGACTTCGGCGCCCTGACCCGGGAACTGACCACCTACCTCGGCAACAACGGTGTGGAGGTCAACTACGGCCACGACGTCTCCGGGATCAAGCGCGCCCCCGGCGGCGGCTGGGACCTGTCGATCAAACACCCCACGTCCGGCGAACACGGGTCGATCCGCGCGAAGTTCGTCTTTGTCGGCGCCGGCGGCGGCGCCCTGCACCTGCTGCAGGCCTCCGGCATTCCGGAAAGCAAAGGCTTCGGCGGGTTCCCCGTCTCCGGGCAGTTCTTCCGCTGCACCGACGAGACGCTCGCGGCCCAGCACAGCGCCAAGGTCTACGGCCAGGCCTCCGTCGGCGCCCCGCCGATGTCCGTCCCGCACCTGGACACCCGCTACGTCAACGGCAAGCGCTCCCTGCTGTTCGGCCCGTACGCCGGCTTCTCCACGAACTTCCTGAAGAACGGCTCCTACCTGGATCTGCCGCTGTCCATCCGGCCCTCCAACATCATCCCGATGCTGGCCGTGGCCAAGGACAACATGGACCTCACCGCGTACCTGGTCAAGGAAGTCGCCAAGCGGCACGGTGCCAAGGTGGAAGCCCTGCGCGAGTACTACCCAGCGGCACAGGACGGCGACTGGGAACTCATCACCGCCGGGCAGCGTGTACAGATCATCAAGAAGGATCCGAAGAAGGGCGGCGTGCTCCAGTTCGGCACCGAAGTCATCGCCGGCCGCGACGGCTCCATCGGCGCCCTGCTGGGTGCGTCCCCGGGCGCGTCCACCGCAGTGCCCATCATGATCGAACTGCTCCAGAAGTCCTTCCCCAAGCAGTTCAAGGGCTGGCAGTCCAAGTTCAAGGAGATGATGCCCGGCTACGGCGTCAAGCTCAACGAGAACCCGGACCTCGCCGCCAAGCTTGAAGCCGACACCGCCAAGGCACTCCAGCTGGACACGGTCAACGCCTCGCGCGGCTGACGCCCGCTCCGGGTTAAGGCCGTCTTGATCGCTTTGCAGCTTAGATCCCGTTGAACAACGTCCGCCGACCCATCAGGAGACCATGAGATGTTCCGGCTCGCAAAGCTGTCGCTGGCAAACCGGGCACTGATCGCGCTGATCACCGTCTTCGCGTCGGTGTTCGGCGTGATCACGATGTCCTCGCTCAAGCAGGAGCTCATCCCGTCCATCGAGTTCCCGCAGATCACGGTCATCACCTCGATGCCGGGCGCCTCGCCCGAAGTCGTGGACAAGCAGATCAGCGCTCCGCTGGAGACCGCGCTCAAAGGCGTTGAGGGCCTGGAGTCGACGTCGTCCACCTCCCGCAACGGGGTTTCCCAGATCAGCCTGGCCTTCACCTATGGGTCGAACCTGGACCGCGCGAGGAACCAGATCGACCGGGCCATCTCCAACGCCAAGCGGTCACTGCCGGACGACGTCCAGCCCCAGGCCATCGCGGGCAGCATCAGCGATTTCCCGATTGTGTTCCTCGCCGTCTCCTCCGACAAGCCCCTCAGCGAGCTGAACGCCGATCTCGCCCGGCTCACCGTCCCGCAGCTGCAGAAGCTCGACGGCGTCCGCGGCGCCGAAGTGACCGGCGGCGCCACCCAGCACATCAAGATCCTCCCCCGGCCCGCGGCCACGGCTGCCTCCGGCGCCAGCATCCAGTCCATCCGGGATGCGCTGACGAACAACGGGGACCTGGTTCCGGCCGGGACCATCGAAGACCAGGGCAAGACGCTGTCGCTGCAGATCGGCAGCCCGGTGGACTCGCTGGACGCCATCAAGGCGCTCCCGCTGGGCGGCGCCGGCAAAGCCGCAACGATTGGCAGCGTCGCCGACGTCAGCATCGCCGAGGACGCCCGCACCTCGATCACCCGGACCAACGGCAAGGAAACCCTTGCCCTGTCCGTCACGAAGAAACCCGAGGGCGATACGGTCGGCATCTCCCATATGGTGAAGGACGCCCTCCCCCAGCTCGAGGCTGAACTTGGCTCCAACGCCCGGTTCACACCCATCTTCGACCAGGCGCCGTTCATCGAAAAGTCCATCAAGGACCTCACCACGGAGGGCCTCCTGGGCCTGGGCTTCGCCGTCGGAGTGATCCTGGTGTTCCTGATGTCCGTCCGCGCCACCCTGGTCACGGCCGTTTCCATTCCCCTGTCCCTGCTGATCACGTTCATCGGGCTCTCGGCCACGGGCTACTCGCTGAACATCCTGACCCTCGGCGCCCTCACCATCGCGATCGGCCGCGTCGTGGACGACTCCATCGTGGTGATTGAGAACATCAAACGCCACCTGAGCTACGGCGAGGCGAAGATCACCGCGATCCAGACGTCCATCCGCGAGGTCGCCGGCGCCATCACGGCGTCGACCCTCACCACGGTGGCCGTCTTCCTGCCAATCGCCTTTGTCGCCGGCCTGGCCGGTGAGCTGTTCCGGCCGTTCGCGCTGACCGTCACCATCGCCCTGCTGTCCTCGCTGCTCGTCTCACTGACCATCGTGCCGGTGCTGGCCTACTGGTTCCTGCGGAACCCCGCCGACAACCCGGGCACTGCCCGTGAGACCACAGCCAGGAGCGCCACAGCCCCGGACGCGACAGCCCGGGACACCGCCGGCCGGGAGTCCACTGCCCGGGAGATCGCGGCGAAGGCCCACGAGGCCGAGCAACGCACCGTCCTGCAGCGCGGTTATCTCCCGATTCTGACCAAAACCCAGAAGCACCCGGTGGTGACCCTCATTGCGGCCGTGCTGGTCCTCGGCGCCACCGCCGCCATGACCCCGCTGCTGGCTACCGACCTGCTGGGCAACTCCGGCGAAAACAGCATGACGGTCCGGCAGGCCCTCCCGGCCGGCACCAGCCTGTCCGAAGCCAGCACTGCCGCCGTCAAGGTCGAGGACGTCCTGCGCGAGATCGACGGCGTCAAGGACGTCCAGGTCACCACCGGCAACGCCCAGACCGGGTTCTCCGCGCTGTTGTCCTCCGGCGCCTCTAACTCCACCTTCACCGTGGTGACGGAGGAGAAGGCCAACCAGGCCCAGCTGAAGGACACCGTCCGCAGCGAGCTCGCCGGCATCCCCGATTCCGGCAAGATCACGGTGGGCTCGCAGCAGGGCGGCTTCGGCACGTCGTCGACCGTGGACATCACCCTCAAGGCCGCCACAACGGCCGATCTGCGGACCGCGAGCGACGCCATGGTCAAAGCCATGGACGGCGTCCCCGGCGCGTCCGAGGTGGCTACGAACCTGGCCGCCAGCCAGCCCGTGGTCCAGGTCAAGGTGGACCGCGCCAAAGCCGTCGCTGCGGGCCTGACCGAGGAACAAGTAGCCGGCGTGCTCGCCTCCACCATCAGCCCGATCCCTGCCGGGACCGTGCGCATCGACACCAACGACTTCCCGGTCCGCATCGGTGAAGGCACCCGCTTCACGAGTATCGACGCCGTCAAGCGGACCCCGCTGCCGACGGCGGCCGGCCCCGTGCCGCTGTCCAGCATCGCAGCCGTGGAGCAGGTGGATGTCCCCGTCTCCATCACCGCCAGCAACGGCCAGCGGACCGCACGCGTGTCCGTCACGCCGTCGGGCGCCAACCTCGGCGCGGTGAGCACCGAAGTGCAGGCCCGGCTCAAGACCGTCCAGCTGCCGCCGGGCGTGACCGCCGAGATCGGTGGGGCCACCACGCAGCAGGCTGAATCGTTCGGCCAGCTGGGCCTCGCGCTGCTGGCGGCCATCGCGATCGTCTACGTGATCATGGTGGCCACGTTCAAGTCGCTCGTCCAGCCGCTGATCCTGCTGGTTTCGGTGCCCTTCGCGGCCACCGGCGCCATCGGGCTGCTGCTCATCACCGGGGTGCCGCTGGGCCTGCCCGCACTCATCGGCATGCTGATGCTGGTGGGCATCGTGGTAACAAACGCCATTGTGCTGATCGACCTCATCAACCAGTACCGCCAGCCCCGGAACGGCGAGCCCGGCATGAGCGTGGCGGACGCGATCACGCACGGCGCGCGCCAGCGTCTCCGGCCGATCCTGATGACGGCCCTGGCAACCGTGTTCGCATTGACGCCGATGGCCCTGGGCCTGACCGGAGGCGGCGGCTTCATCTCACAGCCGCTCGCCATCGTGGTGATCGGCGGCCTGATCTCCTCCACCGCCCTGACCCTGGTCCTGGTGCCCGTGCTGTACCGGCTTGTCGAGGGACGGCGCGAGCGGAAGGCCCTGGCGAAGGCCGCAGCCGGTACAGGGGCCGGTTCGGGTGCTGGTTCTGGTGCCGGGGCGGATGCCGGCCTTGCACGTGCCGGTGCCCGAGGCCGCCGGGCGGCCCCCGGGGCTGTCCCGGACGATTTCCCGGACGACCTTCCCGAGGACGCGCGCGTTCCCAGCGGCTCGCAATAGCAGCCGACGGGCGGCCGGCGTCTTGTCAGATCCGGACCGCTTTGCCGCGGCGCGGGGCGTGGGCGCTAGGACGATACGGCCGGATTTGAAGGTGCCGTCTTCCAGGGAGTGGCTTTGGAGAACGGTTCCTTCGTTGAGCGCGCAGTCTTCACCGATGGTCACAAGGGTTTTCTCCGGTATGCCGCAGCCTGCATCGTAGAGCCGCGCGCCCACCTTGCCGCGTCCGGACCGTTTCCTGGTTCCAGCCGCCGGGCGGTGCATCCGGACGACAACAGGCTGACGGCATCCAGGAGTGCCACCGCGGTCCGTCCTAGTCTCAGCGTCATGTGGGCATCCTCAAGGCTACGAAGATAGCGCCCCGGCCGTTCCAGAGAAAAGCCTGGCCTCACGTAGTGCTAACCGGTTTAGTGCGAGCCGGTGGGAAGCGGGACGGCGGCGGGCGCGGGGTCGGAGAACGCCAGCCTCGGCACCAGGAGCAGCACGCCGGCCGCGGCCAGGCCGGTCACGCCGCAGACGGCCCACACCGTGAGGTACCCGGCCAGCGGCGCCGCGGTTTCGCCGGCCCCGGCCGTGACGGCCCCGGCCTCGCCGAGGACGTGGCTGAGCAGGGCGATGCCAAACACCGCGGATGCGAAGGCTCCGCCGATCGTTTTAGTGGTGTTGGTCAGGCCGGTGGCCATCGCGGTCCGATTAAGGGGTGCGGCGGCGGCCGCCGCGGAGGGAAGCGCGGCAACGAGGGCGCCGGAGCCGATGCCGGCAATGGCCATGTTGACTAGGGCCTCGGCAAGGCTACCGTGGAACGGCAGGAACAGCAGATACCCCGCGCCCACCAGTACCGCTGCGCAGACGAGCGTCCAGCGCGGGGTCAGCCGCCGCGTTACGAGCGGGTAGAGCAGGGCACCCACCAGCAGTGCCAGCACATAGACGCCGATGATGATCGAGACCTGGCCGGCGCGCAGGCCCAGCCCGTAGCCGTGGATGGCCGGGTCGGTCCGGGCGAACGTGGACAGCGGGGCCTGCGCGCCCAGCACGGAGACACCGAACAGCCCGGCGGTCAGCTGGACCGGCCACATGGACTTGCTGCGCAGCATCCGGATGTCCACCAGCGGATCCTCACGGCGCAGCTCGTAACGCGTGAACGGGATGAAGACCAGGATGCCGGCGGCCACCAGCACCCACGGCCACCACGCGCCGGGGCCGTTGAGCCGCATGAAGGTCAGCCCGGACGTGATCAAGAGGAGTCCGACGGCGAGCAGGCTGAAGCCGCGTGTGTCCACCCGTCCGCCGCTGCGTTCGGTGGACTCCGGGACACCGAAGCGGATGGCGAACCAGCAGGCGGTGACGGCCACGGCGGGGATCATCAGCACCAGCCGCAGCTGGCCGGCGAGGACCTCCACGAGCGCTCCCGCGGCCAGGGCGCCCGCGATGACGCCGAATTCCAGCGCGCCGACCAGGAGCCCGGCGGCGCGGCGGGTGCGGGCGGCGCCGTCGGGCAGCTGGTGTACCCGGCTGAAGATCAGCGCGATCTCCAGCGGCAGCCAGACCACGTAGAAGCCCTGCAGGGACCAGGCCGCCAGAAACGTCCAGAAGTCCGGCGCGAGCGCCACACCCCAGGACGCCGCGGCGGTCAGCACCGTGGAGACGAGCAGGATCCTGCGGTGCCCGTACATGTCGCCGAGCTTGGCCAGCACCGGGACGGCCAGGGCGCTGACCGTCAGCTGCGCGGCCTCGAACCAGTTGACGTCGCCGTCGTGGATGTCCAGGTGCCGGGCGATGTCGGTGAGGATGGGTGTGTAGTAGCCCTGCAGGATCCCGCTGGTGATCTCGACCAGACACAGAAAAGCGAGGACGCGGCGCATGGCAACCTTCCGGGCGGGCTGAGCACCTGGAGGCCAGCCGATTGATTGCATCCTAGGCCTGCACTTGGCCACAGGCGGGAAACCGGGCCGCGGCAGGGCGGGGAATATTTGGACGCGGCGGGCGTTGTACCGGTCGATAGATGCAAATGCATGTACATCGGATATAGTAGGAAACAGCTCCCGGAAGTCTCCGGCCACGGAAAGGCACATCATGCAGATCGGCGTATTCAGCGTCAGCGACATCACCACCGACCCCACCACGGGCCGTACCCCCACGGAACACGAGCGCATCAAGGCGTCCGTGGCGATCGCCAAAAAGGTCGAGGAAATCGGCATGGATGTCTACGCGATCGGCGAGCACCACAACCGGCCGTTCTTCTCCTCCTCCCCCACCACCACACTGGCGTACATCGCGGCACAGACCGAGCGCATCATCCTGTCCACGGCCACCACGCTGATCACCACCAACGATCCCGTGAAGATCGCCGAGGACTTCGCGATGCTCCAGCACCTGGCCGACGGCCGTGTGGACCTGGTCCTGGGCCGCGGCAACACCGCCCCCGTCTACCCCTGGTTCGGCAAGAACATCCAGGACGGGATCGAACTCGCGATCGAGAACTACTCCCTGCTGCGCCGCCTCTGGGACGAGGACACGGTCAACTGGTCCGGCAAGCACCGCACGCCGCTGCAGAACTTCACCTCCACCCCGCGCCCGCTCGACGGCGTCGCCCCCTTCGTGTGGCACGGTTCGATCCGCACGCCGCAGATCGCGGAAGTGGCCGCCTACTACGGCGACGGGTTCTTCGCGAACAACATCTTCTGGCCCAAGGAGCACTACCAGCAGCTGATCGGCCTCTACCGCGAACGCTACGAGCACTACGGCCACGGCAAGGCCGATCAGGCGATCGTGGGCCTCGGCGGGCAGTTCTTCATGCGGAAGAACTCCCAGGACGCGGTCAAGGAGTTCCGCCCTTACTTTGACAATGCCCCGGTGTACGGCCACGGCCCGTCGCTCGAGGACTTCACCTCGCAGACGCCGCTGACCGTCGGCAGCCCGCAGGAAGTCATCGAAAAGACCCTGACCTTCCGTGAATACTTCGGCGACTACCAGCGCCAGCTGTTCCTGATCGACCACGCCGGCCTGCCGCTGAAGACCGTGCTGGAGCAGCTGGACCTGTTCGGCGAAGAGGTCCTGCCGGTGCTGCGCAAGGAATACGCCGAGAAGACCCCGGCCCACGTGCCCGAACCGCCCACCCATGCCGGCCGCGTCGCAGCGTCCCTCGCCGCAGCCGGACAGTCCGCCGCCGCCACCTCCAGCCCCGCCGGCACACAGGGCGCGTGATGGCCACCAGGACCGAATCCCCGGTGCGCCTGGCCGCCGAAACCTGGGAATCCCTGTTCCGCGCCCAGGTGGCGGTGATGCGCAGGCTGCAAGCCGGCCCGGCATTCAAGGGCCTCGCCATCAACGAGTACGACGTGCTCTTCACACTGTCGCGCTGTCCGTCCGGCTGGCTCCGCCAGAACGAGCTCAACGACCACGTGCTGCTGAGCCAGTCCAGCCTGAGCCGGCTGGTGGAGCGGCTCGAAAAGCGGGGCCTCGTGGAGCGCATGCCGGCACCCGACGACGGCCGTGGCGTCCTGGTCCGGCTCACCGAAGCTGGCCTGGACCTGCAGAAGCAGATCGGCCGGGAACATGTCCGCGACATCGCGGCCCTCGTGGGCCCGGCGCTATCGGCGGCCGAGCAGCAGGAACTGCTGCGCCTCACCGAGAAGCTGCGGGCCTCGGTGGCCGCGCGCTGAGCTGCAGGGTTTCCGGCCCCTAGTGGAGGGTGACGGGCTTCGTCGGATCCTCATCCGGCAGGTCGCCGTCGACGACGGCGGTCACCTGCATCTGCGTCAGCGACAGGCTGCCGCCCACCGTCGACAGGAACGCGGTGTCCGAGGAGTCCCGGCCGGCGGTGATCCGCAGCATGCTCTCCCGCGGTGCCAGACCGGTGGGATCGATGACGTGCCAGGCACCGTTGACATGGGCCTCGGCCACGGCGTGGAAGTCCATGGGATTCAGCCCCGGGGCGTACACGGCGGCCAGCCGGGCCGGAACGTTCTTGGCGCGCAGCAGCGAGATGGCCAGGTGGGCGAAGTCGCGGCAGACCCCGCGGCGGTGCAGCAGCGTCTCGACGGCGCCGTCGGTCCCGCGGGAGGAGCCGCTGATGTAGCGCAGCTCGCTGAAGACCCAGTTGCGCACCGCATGCACCAGCTCTTCGCCCTGCAGCCCGCCGAACTCCGCGTAGGCGGTGGGCAGGAGCCGGTCGGACTCGGCGTAGCGGCTCGGCCGAACATAGCGGATGAGTTCCATCAGCCGGGGTTCCTCCGGCAGGGCGGACCCGGAGACGGCGGCCGTGTACTCCACCAGCACGTCGGCGGGCTCCGCGAATTCCATGTAGTGGAACCGTCCGCCGTGGTGGTCGGAGAGCTCGGTCAGCGGGACATCTTCGCCGCCTGCCGTCACGGACAGGGACTCCACGAAGCTGCTGTAGCCGGCGTTTCGTGCCACGGACACCGCCAGGGCGACCTTGGTGTCGGCCACGGTCTTGAAGGCCAGGCGGGCGGCTACAGAGCGGTGCATGTATCTCCGGGGTGTGAGGTAGCGACGGGTCGCGTCGCCGTCGCCCCCGCCGGTCCGATGGTGTGCGGGCGGCGGGCGGTGCGGGACTAGTTTTTGATCTCCAGAGACATTAGCATCCGCTGGACGTTGGCGAATTCCGAGCCGTCGTTGACGTATTTGGCCGCCTGGTCCAGGGTGTCGAAGGCCTTGGCCGGCGCCACCTTCTGGTCGGGCGCGAACGCCTTCAGCGCCGTCAGGTCCGCGAAGGAGTAGTCCCCCATGCCTTCGGGGCCGCGGACCAGGTTCTGCAGCACGCAGGCTTTTCCTGCCGCGCCGCCGACAATGTTGGTGATGCCGTAGGAGCCGAAGTACTTGTAGCCCTGGATCACCCGGAACACCACGTGGGGGTCGATAGTGCCCTCGCCGCCGCGGTGCGGCAGCTCGACCGGGACGCTGCTGACCACGACGTACGGTTTGGCGGCCTTGTCAGCGCAGACCGGGGCGGGCTGGGGCCGGAGGCCGGTCTGCAGGGTGGCGAGGTAGCCGCCGTCGGCGTCCTTGACCTCGATCTTGAGCGCGCCGGGCAGGGTGCCCTGCTCCGGAGGTACCGACTGCGCAATCCATTCCCGTGGCAGCTCGAAACTGATTTTTTTCTCCGGATCCGTAAAGACCTTCCAGGCCGCCGCCGTCGAACCCGGCGACGCCGCGACGGTGGACCCTGGCGAGGCGCCCGGCGTCGGGTTGCCTGCGGAGGGTTCCGCGGATGGGTCCGACGGCGCCCCGCTCGCCCCGGGACTGCCGCCCGCCGTCCAGGCGGGCGTGCCCTTGCCGTCGCCGCTGCAGCCGGCCAGCGCCGCGGCGGCGAGCGCCAGGGCGGCGGCGATCTGGAGGCCGCGGGCCGCGGGCCGCCGGAAGGTGTCCGTCCCAGTCATGGTGCCAGCGTAGCGGGACATCGGGCCTCTTAGAGTGCCCGGATCAGCGTTTCGTAGAAGGTGACGCCGCGCTCCAGGGTCTCCAGCAGGATCTTTTCGTCGACGGCGTGGATGGAGGACCGCGCCTCGGTGTCCATCGAGAACGGGGCGAAGCGGTACACGGCGGCGCAGATCCCGGTGAAACGGCGCGAATCGGTGCCCCCCATCATGATGTACGGGGTGACCAGCGCCTCGGGGAAGACCGCGGTGATGGCGGCCTCCAGCAGTTCCCATTGCGGCCCGGAGTAGGGCGAGACCGGGGAGGGGTCGTTGCCTTCCACCACGCGCAGCTCCACCTTGGGGTCCCGGATGATCCGCCGCAGCCGCTCCACCGTCCCCTCGACGGTTTCCCCCACGGCCACCCGGATGTTGGCGTTGGCCCGGGCGGTGGCGGCCAGGACGTTGGCCCCGGCGCTGCCCTCCAGGGTGGTGATGGCCACGGTGGTGCGGGTCATCGCGTTGGTCTCGTTCCCCATCCGGCCGAAGAGCAGCGTCACCGGGGTGCGGAACAGGGACAGCCTGGCGAACACTGCCCGCAGCGGCGCCGGGGCGTGCGGGCCGAACCGCCGGAGCGTCTCCGCGGTCACGTCCGGCAGCGACTGCGGGAACGGGTTCCGCTCGATCCGGGTGATGGCGCGCGCCAGCCGCGCCGTCGCGCCCATCCGGGGAGGGGTGGAGGCATGGCCGCCGGGGTCCCGGGTCAGCAGCTCCACATCGAGGATCCCCTTTTCGGCCACCCCGACGACGGCGGCCGGCCGGGTCACGCCGGGGAATGCCCCGCCGGCAACGGCGCCGCCCTCGTCCAGGACCAGCCAGGGCTTTACTCCCCGGCCGGCCAGCAGTTCCGCCGCGGCGGCGGCGGAATCCCCGGCGGTCTCCTCGTTGTTGCCGAAGGAGAAGTAGAGGTCGCGGGCGGGGGCGAACCCGGCTTCGAGCAAGGATTCCGCCGCTTCCATCACGGCGACCAGCTGGCCCTTGTCGTCGAGGGTGCCGCGGCCCCACAGGTGGGTGCCGTCAATGTGCCCGGAAAACGGCGGGTGGGTCCAGGCCTCCGGGTCGCCGGCGGGGACGACGTCGTAATGGGCCATCAGTGCCGACGGACGCGCAGCGGGATCCGGTCCGGTGCCGGGCCAGCGGAACAGCAGCGCGCCGCCGTTGACGCGTTCGAGGTCGAGGGCGGCGTGCACGGCGGGATACCGGCGGGCCAGCGCGGCGATGAATCCTTCGAACTCGGCGGCGTCCACCTCATGGTCCAGCCGGGAGGACACGGTGCGGAACCGCACAAGTTCGGCCAGGGCGGCTGCGGCGCGGCTGACGGGAGGCTTGGGGCTGGTCTGCATGCGCGAAAGTCTACGGCCGCGCCGTCGCCGGGACGTGCCGCCCGGGGCGCGATTCGCCGCCGGGAAAGCGGGATACGCTGGGGACATGGCGGATCAGGATTTTGACTCCACAGATTTCGGAGACCAGGACAGCGTGGCGGATATCTCCGCCGTCGACATCGCGGACTGGCGGCTCCGGACCTTTGCGCTCTACGCCAACGTGCGGAAAATCGCGGCCGAGGATCCGGCCGAGGCGCATTCGTACTGGCGCCAGGAGCGGGACCGGATGTTCGGCACGCACCCCGCGTCGCCGCTCACCGCGGCCGCCAAGTCCAGCTTCGGCGGGCTGAAGACGGCGGACTACGA
Source organism: Arthrobacter sp. 001422645 (assembly GCF_059816125.1). Taxonomy (NCBI): domain Bacteria; kingdom Bacillati; phylum Actinomycetota; class Actinomycetes; order Micrococcales; family Micrococcaceae; genus Arthrobacter; species Arthrobacter sp. 001422645. The sequence continues at coordinate 118,057 of NZ_JCBANT010000005.1, forward strand.
TCCGATTTACCGCTTCCACATCCCGCTGACCAGCGAGGGTGCCGGGCGGGAAATGAACGTTGAGACCGGGACCGACGGCCTGGTGCGGTTTGTCCGGCTGGGCACGTTCGACCTGCCGGAAATGGGCCAGCTCGCCGTGTGGAAGCTCCGCGGCTACGGCGGCGGCATCTTTGTGCCCTTCCGTGATGCCACGGCCGGGCAGCCCGGCGGCAGCTACGGTGCGGGCCGCTACCTGCTGGACACCATCAAGGGTGCCTTCCACGGCGTGCAGGGGTCCGGCCCGGAGGCCGAGTTCGTCGTTGACTTCAACTTCGCCTACAACGCGTCCTGCGCTTACAACGAGGCGTGGGCATGTCCCCTCGCCGGCCCGTCCAACCGCCTGGCCGTGGAGATCCCTGTCGGCGAGCTGTACTGAGCGGATGGACACAGAGCTCGATCAGCACACCCCTGCCCCCGGCCCTGGCGCCGGATCTGCCCCCGTCGGCACGGTCAGTCCTCCCCGCCAGGCTCCCGTGCGCCGCCGGCACCGCGGCGTCCTCCGCTATCCGCTGGTCCGGCAGCTGCTGAGGTTCACCGCCGTCGGCGTCGTCTGCACGGCAACGTCCCTGGCGCTGTACGCGTTCCTCCGGCCGTACTTTGGCTCGCAGCCGGCCAATGCGACCGCCCTGATCCTGACGTCGCTGATGAACACCGCCCTGAACCGGCGGCTGACCTTCAAGATCACCGAACGCCACCGGATGAAGCGCGACCATCTCAACGGGCTGATCGTGATTCTCGTGGCGCTCCTGATTACCGGCGGCAGCCTCGGCGTGCTGCACTGGATCAATCCCGCCGCTACCGTGGCCGACGAGCTGTGGACCACCACACTTTCCGGCTTCGCGGCCACGGCCGTGCGCTTTACCCTGCTGCGGCACTGGATCTTCCGCCGCGCCCGGCACCGCTAACCCCGGTTGAGCTATCAGATAACGTCCCTCTGAGGGTCCCGGAACAGCATTAAGTGATAGCGCAACGCGGGGTCAGGGGGCGCCGAGGGCACGGACGCTGCCGACGGCGGTGCGGACCGCGGCCGCCGCCTCCTGCAGCTCGGCGGCCGTGATGGTGGTGTCGAAGCTGAAGCGGACTGCGGTCTGGGCCACGTCCGCTTCGATGCCCATGGCGCGCAGCACCGGGGACGGCTCGTCCGACCCAGCCGCGCAGGCCGAGCCGCTGGAGCAGATGACCCCCTGGCGCTCGAGTTCCAGCAGCACGGACTCGCCGCTGGTCCCGGGGAAGCAGAACGACGCGACGGACGGCAGCCGCTCCACCGGATGGCCGGTGAGGACCGCACCCGACACCCCGGCCTGCACCGCGCGGATGAAGTCATCCCGCAGGGCGGCAACCTGGGCCGCACGGTCCCCCTGCGAGCCCCGGGCGAGGGTGAGCGCCGTCGCAAGCGCCACAGCCCCGGCCACGTTCTCGGTCCCCGACCGGCGTCCGCGTTCCTGCCCGCCGCCGTGGATCACAGGCTCCAGCCGGGTGCGGCTCCGCACGAACAGGGCCCCGCTTCCTTTCGGGGCGCCCAGTTTGTGGCCGGAGATGCTCAGGGCGTCCACGCCCAGCGCCGCGGTGTCGAGCGGCAACCAGCCGGCGGCCTGGACCGCGTCGGTGTGGAAGGGTATGCCCTGCGCGCGGGCCAGCGCGGCCAAGCGGGCGACGGGCTGCACGGTGCCCACCTCATTGTTGGCGTACATGATGCTGGCCAGGGCGGTTTCCGGCCGGAGCACGGCGGCGAGCGCCGCCTCGGTGACGCGGCCGTATGAGTCCACCGGCACGACGTCGACGGCGAAGCCGTGCACGCGCGCCAGGTAGCGCGCGGACTCCTCCACGGCGGGATGTTCGACGGCGCTGATCACCACCCGGTCCAGCCGCGGGTCAGCGGCCCGCCGGGCCAGCGCTATGCCCTTGACGGCGAGGTTGTCCGCCTCCGTGCCGCCGGAGGTGAAGACCACCTCGCCCGGGCGGCAGCCCAGTGCCTTGGCCGTTGCTGCCCTGGCCCCGGCGAGCGCCGTGGCGGCCGCGTCGCCGAGCGAATGGTGGCTCGAGGGATTGCCGAAGTCCCCGCTGAGGTACGGCCACATCGCTTCGAGCACCTCACGGCGGACCGGGGTGGTGGCCGCGGCGTCGAGGAAAATCATGGCGTGGCCTGGCCTGCTGCCTGTTCGGTGTTCTCCTCAGCGCGGTGCTGGTTCCTGCCGGGTCCGAGTTCAATGTCGAGTCCCAGATCCAGGGCGGCCACGCTGTGTGTGAGTCCGCCGATCGAGATGACGTCCACCCCGGTGGCGGCAATGCCGGCGACGGTGGCCAGGTTCACGTTGCCGCTGGCCTCGACCCGCGCCCGGCCTGCGACAAGGGCCACCCCCGCGGCCAGCTCGGCCGGGGTGAAGTTGTCCAGCATGATGGTGTCCACCCCGGCGTCCAGTACCGGTCCGATCTGGTCCATGCGGTCCACTTCGACCTCGAAGTGGGTGGTGTGCCCCAGCCGGGCTTTGGCCTCCCGCAGCACGGCGGTGAGTTTCGACGGGTCTCCCCCGGTCAGGACGGCCAGGTGGTTGTCCTTGGCCAGTACAGCGTCGGAGAGTCCGAAGCGGTGGTTGGCTCCGCCGCCGCAGCGGACGGCGTAGCGTTCGAGCACCCGGAGCCCCGGTGTCGTCTTGCGCGTGTCGGTGATGCGCGCCCGAGTGCCGTCGACGAGGGCGACGAACTCCGCTGTTTTGGTGGCGATGGCGCTCATTCGCTGGACCAGGTTCAGGGCCACGCGTTCGGCGAGCAGCACAGCACGGGCGTTCCCGGAAACCCTCGCGAGCGCCGTTCCGGCGGCAAAGGCGGCACCGTCGGCCACGAGGAGTTCGACGACGGCGTCGGGGTCGGTGAGCTTCATCGCGGCCGCGAACACCTCCCCGCCGCTGAGCACGCCGGGCACCCGGGCGGCCAGGACCGCCGTCGCGCGAGTGTCCGCGGGAATGAGCGTCTGCGAGGTGATGTCGCCGTAGGGTGCGTCCTCCAACAGGGCGGCCCGCAGCACGGCGTCCACGGCAGCTGCGGGGAGGGTGCCGGCGAGCGCGGCGGTCACCGACGGCGCGGCGGCCACGGTGGTGGCCAGCGTGGAGGTCGGAGCGGTGGTCGGGGCTGCAACGGGTGCTGTCATGAGGAAATCCTTTGTTTCGGACGGGACGCGGCGGCAGGCCGGTGGCCGTGCGCGCCGGCCGGCGGGGTGGAGCGGGCGGGCGCTACAAGCAGAGCGGGGGCCGCGGGCACAGCGGGCGCGGCGGCTGTCGCGTCGGCCCGGTAGTGGGCGCCGATGGAGCCGGTCCGCTGCCGGGCGGCTGCCACAAGGAGTTGCGCGGCGAGCAGCAGGTTCCGGTCCTCGTGCTCCCGCGGGTCCGTTGCGTCCGTCACGCTCTGGGGACGGACGACGGCCGCCCACGAAGCCAGGACGTACTCCGCCTCCCGCAGCTGCTCCCCGCTGCGCAGGACCCCGGCGTCCGCAGTCATCAACCGCCGCAGGGCCTCGCGCGAAAATGGCCCGGCACCAGCTTCAGTCTTCACAACACCAACGGGCAAGCCGGCCGGGTGATATTCCCGGCCGACACTCAGTGCTGTCTGGCCGCCGTCGTTCGACGGTGTTCCGGAAGCGTGCGTCAAGGGGAGGCCGCCAGCGGCCGAGACAGCACGCGGAGGAACGGCGTCGGACGACGCCCAATCCGACGCGCAGCCAGTTTCGCCAGCCAAGAACGCCTCCACAGCGCGGCGGCCGAAGACCAGCCCCTCCAGGAGTGAATTGCTCGCCAGCCGGTTGGCGCCCTGCGCACCCGTGCATGCGACCTCGCCGGCCGCGTACAGCCCCGGCACGGAGGTGCGCCCCCACAGGTCGGTGGACACGCCGCCCATCCAGTAGTGCGCCGCCGGGGACACCGGAAGCCTCTGCGCCGTCCAGTCGTAGCCGGCGGCGCGGGTGGCGGCCGTGATGCTGGGAAAGCGCCGGGCGAGGAAGCCGGGCCCGCGGGCGGCCTCGATCCCCCGGGCGTCCAGGAAGACGGGGCTGTCCGCCGGCGCGCCCGTGGCGGCGAGGTGCAGGGCAATACTGCGGGAGACGACGTCACGCGGGGCCAGTTCGGCGTCCGGGTGGTAGTCGGGCATAAAGCGGTAGCCGGCGGCGTCGAGCAGGATGGCGCCTTCCCCGCGGACCGCCTCTGAAATGAGGAGCGCCGGCGCGCCGCCGGGCACCTCGTCTGCCGCGAGCGTGGTGGGGTGGAACTGGAAGAACTCCAGGTCGCGGACTGCCGCTCCGGCCCGCCAGGCCAGGGCCAGTCCGTCGGCAGTGGCGACTGAGGGGTTGCTGGTCCGGGCGAAGAGCCGTCCGGCACCGCCGGTGGCCAGGAGCACCGCGTCGGCCTGCAACCGCCGCGGCTGCCCCTTGGACAGGTAGGCGACGCCGGTGACCTGCGCGGGGACCGCCGTCGGGCCCGGTTCGGGAGAGTCGGTGAGCAGGTCCGTGACGAACGCGCCGGTCTCGACCCGCAGCCCGCCCTGGCCCACCCGGTTCAGGACGGCGCGCTCCAGGACGGCGGCGACCAGGGCCCTGGTAATGCGGGCGCCTGTCGCGTCCCCGCCGGCATGCAGGATGCGGGCGGCAGAGTGTGCCGCCTCCAGTCCGAGCGCCGGGCCTCCGCCGGGTCCGGCGTCGAACTGCACGCCGAACCGCTGCAGGCCGGCGATGTCCCGGACGGCCTCGGTGCACAGGACCCGCACGGCGTTGGGGTCGTTAAGCCCGGCGCCCGCGCCGAGGGTGTCGGCGATGTGCGCCGCCACGGAATCGCCGGGAGCGGCCTCCCCCGGGGCGAGCACCGCCGAGACACCGCCCTGGGCGTAGAAGGTGTTGCTCTGCTCGAGGGCTCCTTTGCTCAGGAGCACCACCTCGCACGCGGGCCCGCCGTCGCGGACCGCGTCGGACGCGAGAAGCGCGGCATACAGCCCCGCGATGCCGCTCCCGACAACAACCAACCGCGGCGGCCTGGTCACGGCCGCGCCGCCAGCATCCGTTCGAGGGCAACCTTTGCCGGGGCGGCGACGTCGTCCGCCACCGTGATCCGGTTAACTGCCTCACCCCGGACCAGCGCTTCCAGGACCCAGGCGAGGTAGCCGGGGTGGATGCGGTACATCGTGGAGCAGGGGCAGATCACCGGGTCCAGGCAGAAGATGGTGTGCTGCGGGTATTCCGCGGCCAGCCGGTTAACCATGTTGATTTCGGTGCCAATCGCGAAGGTGGTGGGTTCCGTGGCGCCGGCGATGGCCTTTCGGATGAAGTCCGTGGAACCGGCGGAATCAGCGGCGTCCACCACTTCCATGGGGCATTCGGGGTGCACAATCACCTGGACGCCCGGGAACTCGGCGCGGGCCTTTTCGATCTGGCCCACGTTGAAACGCTTGTGGACCGAGCAGAAGCCGTGCCAGAGGATCACGCGGGAATCGAGCAGGGTCTGTTCGTTGTTGCCGCCGAGGTCCTTGCGCGGGTTCCACATGGGCATCTGCTCCAGCGGCACGCCCATGGCCTTGGCGGTGTTGCGGCCCAGGTGCTGGTCAGGGAAGAACAACACGCGCTGGCCGCGCTCGAAGGCCCATTCGAGGACTGTGGCGGCGTTGGAGGAGGTGCAGACGATCCCGCCGTGCTCGCCGCAAAAGCCCTTGAGGGCGGCGGAGGAGTTCATGTAGGTGACGGGGATGACCGGGACCCGGCCGTCGGCGTCGGGCTCGGTGCCGAACAGTTCCTCCAGCTGTTCCCAGCACTCGGTCACGGAGTCGATGTCCGCCATGTCCGCCATGGAGCAGCCCGCGGCCAGGTTGGGCAGGATCACGGCCTGGTCCGGCCGGGACAGGATGTCCGCGGTTTCGGCCATGAAGTGCACACCGCAGAAGATGATGGCCTCGGCGTCGGGCCGGGTCAGTGCGGCATTGGCCAGCTGGAAGGAATCCCCCACGAAGTCGGCGTATTCGATCACTTCGTCGCGCTGGTAGAAATGCCCCAGCACGACGGCGCGGTCCCCCAGTGCCGCTTTGGCGGCGCGGATCCGCAGGTCGAGTTCGGCGTCGCTGGCCAGCTTGTACTCCTCCGGAAGCTGGCCCTGCCGGGGAGTTGAGGCGGGAGCGACGTCCGCGACGGAGGCGCCGGGACCGTAGGCGGGCACACCGGCGAGGGCCTCGGCGAGATCGTAGTCCCAGGGTCCTCGGGCCAGCGCGGGACTGCAGGTGGAGGCGCCCGTCGCAAGGCCCGTGGCGCTGCTGGCGGCCTGTTCGCGCGTGATCAGCTGGATGGCCGTATTGACGCTGCTCATGGTGTGCTCCTGTTGTCTGGGTCAAGGCCTGGGCGGCCGGTAAAGCGGTAGAGGCGGGGCGGGCGGTGTTTGCCGCCCTGCAGGTACTGGTCGGTTTCTTCGATCTCCGGTGTGGCCTTGACCTGCCGGCGGAAGTTGGCCGGGTCCAGCTCGCGGTCCAGGACGGCCTCGTAGACCTCCCGAACCTGCGCCAGGGTGAAGTACTCGCCGAGTAGGTGGTACGCGATGGACCCGTAGGCCATCTTGTTGCGCAGCCGCCAGAGCGCGTAGTCGATGATCGCGTTGTGGTCGAAGGCCAGTTCGCCGAGCCGGTCGGCCCGGAACCACTTGACGTTTTCGGATTCGTCCGCGAGCGCGGCCTCGGTGGGCTGCACCAGCGCCCAGTACACAATCGAGACGACCCGCTGGGTGGGCGAACGGTGCAGTCCACCGAACGCGTAGAGCTGTTCGAGGTAGCTGGGCGCCAGGCCCGTGGTCTCCTGCAGGTTCCGCGAGGCGGCGTCCGGCAGGGACTCGGAGTGGGTCAGCGGGCCCCCGGGCAGCGCCCACAGTCCCTTGAACGGCTCGCGGATCCGGCGCACCAGCGGGATCCAAAGGGTGGGCCGTCCGGAGCGCTCACTGGGACGGAGGGCGAAGATCACCGTGGAGATGGCCAGCGACGGCGGCGCAAGCTGGCGCTCGGAGACGTTGGCTGCTGTGGTGTAAACGGTGATTCACCCGCCTTCTGAGGCTCCGGCCGGTCCCTGGGGACTGTCCTGACGCTCCGGCCCGACCGCCGGATTAGTTATAGTCAGATTGACTAGAACTAATTCTACGACCTCACGCGCCGGGTGCAAAATGTTTCAGGTCACATGGGGCTGCGGCCTTTCACCTGCCGGTGGCTGCGGCTTCCAGCAGCGGGAGCGTGCGGCCCTGGAAGTGAGTGTTCAGGACAATGACCGAGGACGAGCGCAGCACCGTCCGCGTGGCGATCATGGCGTCCAGCACGCGCTGGAGGTCCGAATTGGAGCGGGCCGCAATGCGCGCCATCAGGTCCGATCCGCCGGAGACGGTATGGATTTCGATCAGTTCCGGAATCGCCGCGAGTGCCTCGACGACGGCGTCGTGCCCCAGGTCCTGGTTGATGGTCAGGGAGCAGAACGCCACCACGGGAAAGCCGAAATGTGCCGGATCCGGCTGCGGCACCCAGGAGCCGATAACGCCGCTGTCCTGCATCCGGTCCAGCCGCGACTGCACGGTGGCGCGGGCAACTTTGAGCACGCGGGATGCCTCCAGCACCGAAGCGCGGGGGGAATCCGTGAAGAATCGGACAATTTTCGCGTCCAGGGGATCAACGTTCATCGAATTTTCCTCCCGCAGCGAAGTCCGCACGACAAACCGCTATGGAAACTCCGCCTGTAGCCAACAAACTGCCATTATCCTCTCACGGCCGGCGCATGGAGACCCCGCCCTTTCACGGTAAATTCAATAGGTCCCATAAGGACTTAGAGATCCAAACCACACGAAGGTTCGCCAGTATGACAATGAAGTCCACCGCGGAGCGCCCCGGCCTGAAACTGGGCCACAGCATGAAGCCACGCCAACTCACCATGATGGGACTCGGCAGCGCCATCGGCGCCGGCCTGTTCCTGGGATCGGGGGCCGGCGTCCAGGCCGCCGGACCCGCCGTCCTGATCTCCTACCTGGTCGCGGGAACCCTGATCATCCTGGTCATGTGGGCCCTCGGCGAAATGGCCGCCGCCAACCCCAACAGCGGCGCGTTTTCCGTCTACGCCGCGAAGGCCATGGGCCGGACCGCAGGTGCAACCGTTGGCTGGCTCTGGTGGCTGCAGCTGGTGGTGGTGATCGCCGCCGAGGCTCTCGGCGCCGCCGCCCTGCTGTTCACCGTGTGGCCCGTGGTTCCGGTCTGGGCCCTGTCCCTGATCTTCATGGCCGTGTTCACGGCCATCAACCTGGCCGGGGTGAAAAACTTCGGCGAGTTCGAGTTCTGGTTTGCCATCCTCAAGGTCGTTGCCATCCTGCTGTTCCTGGGCATCGGCACGGCACTGCTGCTGGGCTGGCTGCCGGACGTCGAGTCCCCCGGCCTCTCCAACTTCACCGCCGATTTTGCCCCAGCCGGACTGGGCGGGATCGCCACCGCGCTCTTCGTGGTGATCTTCGCGTTCGGCGGCACCGAGATTGTCAGCGTGGCCGCCGCCGAGACCGAGAACCCCCAGCACAGCGTGGGCCAGGCGATCCGCACCGTCGTCTGGCGGATCATGGTCTTCTACATCGGCTCGGTCTTCGTCATCGCCGCGGCCCTTCCCTACACGTCGGAAGAACTGGCCTCGCCGTTTGCCGGCGTCCTCAACGTGGCCGGCATCCCCGGAGCCGGCGCCGCCATCACGCTGGTGGCCGTCGTCGCACTCCTCTCGGCCCTGAACGCGAACCTGTACGGCGCCTCCCGGATGGTGTTCTCACTGTCCGAACGCGGCGAGGCTCCCCGGTTCCTGTCGAAGATCAACAAGGCGCGGGTGCCGGTGCTCGCCGTCGCGGTTTCCGTGGCGTTCGGCTTCCTGGCCGCCGTCCTGGAACTGGTCTTCCCGGAGCAGATCCTTCCGGCACTCTTCCAGCTGGTCGGCTCGACGTGCCTGATGGTCTGGGGCTCCGCGCTGGTCTCCCAGCTGATCCTCCGCCGCCGCGCGGACCGTGAGGGCACTGTCCTGCCGCTGCGCATGAAGGGCTTCCCGGGGCTGACCATCTTCGGCCTGGTCCTCCTGGCCCTGATCTTCGCCGTGGGCTTCAGCAGCCCGGACAGCAGCAAGCAGCTCTTCAGCACCATTGCCCTGGTCGCCGGTATTGCCGCCGCCTGCTGGATCGGCGCCCGGCTCACCCGCAACCGCAGCGCGGCGCCGGCCGAGCAGGCCGACCGCGTCGACGTCGGGAAGTAACGGGCCCTCGGCGCGTCAACTGACCAGGCTGCACAAACTGCAAAGCCGGACGCCCGTCCTGCTAGCACTCTTGTGCAGTCTGGTCAGTGTTTTTCCGGCTGATTGCCCACTGCCCCGCGGGTGACTAGGGTCACAGCCATGGATACACTTCCCGTGGCTTCCGGCGTCGCCGCCGAACCGCTCACTCCCGCCCAGCTCCGCGAGCTCTATTCGCTGATGGTGGCCGTCCGCCACCTCGACACCTCGGCCATCGCCTGGCAGCGCCAGGGCATCATCCCCGGCTATGCGCCCGAGCTCGGCCAGGAGGCTGCCCAGGTGGGCAGCGGCTACGCCGTCGACACCACCCGGGACTTCGTCTTCCCCACCTACCGCGAGATGGGCGTCGCCCGCACCATGGGCGTGGACATGGTGGCGTACATGTCCACCCACAAGGCCACCTGGCACGGCGGCCTCTACGACCCGGTGGAATCCCGGCTCGCCCCGATCCAGGCCGTGGTGGCCGGCTCGGTGCTGCACGCCGTCGGCTGGGCGCACGGCCAGACGCTGGCCGGCACCCCCGACGGCAAGCTCGGCGTCGCGATGACATACTTCGGCGACGGCGCCTCCTCCCAGGGCGACGTCCACGAGGCGCTGAACTTCGCCGCTGTGATGAAGGCCCCCGTGGTGTTCTTCGTGCAGAACAACGGCTGGGCGATCTCGGTGCCCACCGAACGCCAGGTGGCCGGCGGCTCCGTCGCCGCCCGCGCCGCCGGCTACGGCATGCCGGCCCTGCAGATCGACGGCGACGACGTCGTCGCCGTCGTCGAGGCCACCCGCCGCGCCTTTGCACACGCCCGGGCCGGGAACGGCCCCGTGCTCATCGAGGCCATGACGTACCGCCGCGGCCCGCACTCGACCTCCGACGATCCGGGACGCTACCGCTCGCTCGACGAGGAGCGCGACGGCGCCGGCCTGGACCCGCTGGAACGGTTCCGGCAGCGGCTGGTCGCCGACGGCATCGCCGACGAGGCGTTCTTCGCCGAGGCCCTCGCAGCGGCCAAGGCCGAAGAGGAACAGATCCGCACCGGCATCCAGGCCCTGGGTTCCCGCCCCGGCACCGAAATGTTTGACCTGGTCTTCCAGGAAACCACCCCTGCCCTGCAGGCCCAGGCCGCCAACTGGCGCGAGGAGTCCGAACATGTCTAACTCGATTCTCGAAGGCGCTGCTGCCGCGGGCCCCGCCGCGGCAGCCACCACCGTGATGTCCATGCAGCAGGCCCTCAACCGGGCCCTCGACGAGGTGCTCGCCGAGAACCCGAAGGCCGTCATCTTCGGCGAGGACTGCGGCCGGCTCGGCGGCGTCTTCCGCATCACCGACGGCCTGCAGGCCAAGCACGGCGAGCAGCGCGTCTTCGACACCCCGCTGGCGGAATCCGGCATTCTCGGCATGTCCGTGGGCCTGGCGATGGCCGGGTTCCACCCCATCCCCGAGGTCCAGTTCGACGGCTTCGCCTACCCGGCGATCAACCAGATTGTCTGCCAGATTGCCCGGATGAACTACCGCAGCCGCGGCACGATGCCGATGCCCATCACCCTGCGCGTTCCCAGTTTCGGCGGCATCCGCGCCCCCGAACACCACGGGGAGAGCCTCGAGGCACTCTTCGCGCACGTTCCCGGGCTCAAGGTGGTCTCGCCGTCGAACCCGCACGAGGCGTACCACCTGCTCAAGTACGCCGCCACGCGGCCGGACCCGGTGATTTTCATGGAGCCGAAGTCGCGGTACTGGCAGAAGGGCGACGTCGACCTTGCGCACTGCGATGCGGACGGCGGCACCCCCACCGGTGCGAAGGTCATGCGCGAGGGCCGCCACCTCACGCTTGTCGCGTGGGGTGCCATGGTGGCGCGCTGCCTCCAGGTGGCGGAGCTCGCCGCAGAGGACGGGATCGACGTCGAGGTCCTGGACCTGCGCTGGCTCAAGCCGATCGACGCCGAGGCGCTGGCCGCGTCCGTGCGCAAGACGCGCCGCGCCGTCGTGGTCCATGAGGCGCCGCTGACGTCCGGGCTGGGCGCCGAGGTGGCACAGCTGATCACCCAGAGCTGCTTTGACACGCTCAAGGCGCCCGTGGAGCGCGTCACCGGCTTTGACGTCCCGTATCCCTCGGGGGACCTGGAAGATGAATACATCCCGAACATTGACCGGATCCTCTTCGGGATCCAGCGAGTATTGGAGTACAAACGTGGCTGAAATTTCCTTCCCGCTCCCGGACCTCGGTGAGGGCCTCATCGAGGCGACCGTGCTGGAATGGCTCGTGGCCCCCGGCGACCAGGTGGAGCGGAACCAGCCCCTCGTCGAGGTGGAGACCACCAAATCCGCCGTTGAATTGCCCAGCCCGCAGGCAGGTAAGGTTGTGCGTATCCACGGCGGGCCCGGTGACAAAATCAATGTCGGCGAGCCCCTGATTGTGTTTGAGGTGCCGGACAACACCGCCGGCATCGTGGGCACGGTCCCGAAGGAAGAGGCACCAAAGCGCCGGGTCCGCCTGAGCGCCGTACTTGATGAGGACTGACACCATGAGCGGCAGACACACCGGCGAACAGCATTCGCACACCGTCGAGGGCACCGACCCCCAGCTGTACGTCGGGGTGCATGAGCCGGAGTCCGACGCCGGGCTGCGGCCGGTCCTGCTGCTGCACGGTTTTTCCTCCTCCTCCAAGCTCAACTGGGAGGACACGGGCTGGATCAGCGCCCTGCTGGAGGCCGGCCGCCGCGTCATCACGGTGGACCTGCCCGGCCACGGCCGCAGCGGCGCCCCCGAGGACATGGACTCGTACACCCCCAGCAGGATCCGCGCGGACCTGCTGCAGATCGCGTTCGACGCCGGAGCCCGCCCCCTGCGCGACGGGGACCCTTCCAGCGGGCTGGACCTGATCGGCTACTCGCTCGGTTCCCGGCTCGCCTGGGAGTTTGGCGCCACGCAGCATGAGCTGGTGCACCGGCTGGTCCTGGGCGGCCCCAACGTCGCCGATCCGCTGGCCGACTTCGACCTCGTTGCCGCCCAGCGCTACCTGGCCGACGGCACGCCGATCGCCGACGCGTCCACCGCCGGGCTGCTGAAGATGGCGCAGATGCTGCCGAGCAACAACATCTTCTCGCTGCTTTCCCTCGTGGAGGCCATCAAGAGCGAGCCGTTCGATCCGGCCGAGGCCGTGCCGCACGTTCCGATGCTGCTCGTGGCCGGCGAGAAGGACGAGCGGGCCGCCTCCATGCCGGACCTCGCCGCGCTCGGGCTCAAAGCCGGGGCCATGGTGGAACAGCTCGTCCTGCCGGGACGGAACCACACCAACGCCATCACCAGCCGGGCCTTCAAGCAGGGGGCCGTCAGCTTCCTGGGCGTCTAGTCCCCCGGCCTCCCCGACGCAACGCGGGGTCAGGTCCCGCCCACTCCGATGGGCCGGAGCTGACCCCGCGTTGGCTCTGGTGGTCTAGTAGTCGACGCCCGGCTTTGGCTTTCCCTCCATCTGGAAGCACGCGGACGAGGACAGCACATTGAGCGCGTTCCGCTCCGGGTTGTACTCGATCGAGTGCCGGAAACCCGCCTGGCTGACGATCACGAGTTCAGGGTCTCCGTCGACGCTGGTCTTGTCCCTGACGGTCCAGCCGCTCTTGGCGGACCAGTCGGTCTTGATCTGCTCCAGCAGGGCCGCGCCGTCGGCGTCCCCGCTGAGGACTACATCCATCGTGCCCGGCCAGTAGTAGCCGCCGGTCTCGCATTCAAAGAGGGCGCGCGACGTCTCGGTCTGCTTGGTCGTCGCCACTACAGCCGGCGGGACCACCGACATCAACTCGTCCTGCTGGCTGCGGGTGGACTGTTTCGCGGTGGCAAGATCCATACCCGGGCTCCGAGGTTCGGCGGCGGGCGCGCAGGCAACCAGTGCGCCCGCCAGGCAGAGGACGGAAACGGCTGCCGGCAGCCGGGCGGGAGGCCTGGCGGTGTTCACCCGCGGCTCCCACAGATCACGCGGGCGATGCGCAACTGCGCCCGGCTCCGCGCCATAAACGGAGCGCCAAAAAGTCGCAGCCATTGATTCCCCCAAGTTATTCCCCATAGGCGGGAGCACCGGTACGTCCCGCCCATGGACATGCTACAGGCGTTACTCCATTCGCTGGATGGATAGAACTGCCCGCCGGGAGGATTGCTGGCACCGGTCTCGCGCAGCTACCCCGGCGGACGTAGGCTGGCCACAGCAGAGTGGGCGGAAACCGGAAGAGGGACGCCATGGGCATGCGCTTCACAGACCGCGGGCAGGCCGGCAGACTCCTTGCCGCCGCCCTCCCCCAGTTCCGCGGGCGCCCGGACACCGTGCTGCTGGGACTCGCACGTGGCGGTGTCCCGGTTGCCGCCGAGGCCGCCGCAGCGCTCCAGCTGCCCTGGGACGTACTTCCGGTCCGCAAGTTGGGGATTCCCGGACACGGGGAGACCGCATTCGGTGCACTGGCAACAGTGAACGGCCGGGTGGTGCGCGTGGTGAACCGGCCCTTCGTGGACGCGCTCCTGGAGTTGGGGATCCAGCAGTCGGCGCTGGATGAGGTGGTGCGGCTTGAGCAGGCGGAAGTGGAGCGCCGCGCCGGAGCGTATCCGGGGCCGCGGCTGACACTGACCGGCAAAACCGTCATCGTGGCCGACGACGGGATGGCCACCGGTTCAAGCATGCGGGCCGCCGTCGAGGCGGTGCGGGCGGCCGGCGCGGCGAGCGTCGTCGTCGCGGTTCCCGTCGCGTCGCTGGAGGCCCAGACGCCCCTGCAGCAGCTCGCCGACGCCGTCTTCAGCCTCTTCATCCCCGGCCAGTTCCGCGCCGTCGGCAGCTACTATCGCGAGTTCCGGCAGGTGCGGGACGACGACGTCGTCCGGCTGCTGGGCACCCGGCGCGCCTGAACGCCGACGCGGGGTCAGATCGCGCCTATTCCGGGCCGTCGGATGGGCGCGGAGTGACCCCGCGTTGGGTTTAACGGCAGAGGGGCGCGGACCTTGCGGCCCGCGCCCCACTGGCGTGCTTGGTGACTAGTGCCTTGCCGCTACATCAGTTGTGCCGTGGCTGACGCCGAGCGGACGGCCCTTGGTTTCTCCGGCCAGCAGTACGCCGGCCGCGGAGATGGCGCAGAGGATCATGATGTAGATACCGATGGAACCGGTCCAGCCGGTGCCCTGCAGCAGTGCCTCAGCGATCATGGCAGCAAACGCGCCGCCCAGGATGGCACCGAAGGCGTAGCCGATCGAAATGCCGGAGTAGCGCACGTTCGCCGGGAACATCTCGGCGTACATCGCGGACATCGGGCCGTAGGACAGTCCCAGGCCGATGGTCAGCACGAACAGCGCGACGCCGTAGAGCACGATGTTCTTAGTGTCGATGAGCGCAAACATCGGGATCATCCAGGCGAAGACGATGCCGTAGCCCAGCAGGAACGTCTTGACGCGGCCGATCTTGTCCGACAGCCAGCCTCCCACCAGGGTGAAGATCAGCCAGCCGAAGGATGCCAGCGTGGTGGCCAGCAGGATCTGCGCGACGGGCATCTTCAGGGACTTGGTGGCGTAGGAGATGAAGAAGGCGATCAGCAGGTAGCCGGCAGCGTTGTTGCCGATGAAGATCATCGTCGAGTAGAGGACGGCCTTCTTGTGCTTGCGGATGAGCTCGCCGAGCGGAGCCTTGCTCTGTTCCTTGCGGTCCTGCATTTCCTTGAAGACGGGGCTTTCAGCAACCGCGCGGCGGATGAGGTAGCCGACGACGATCAGCACGATGGAGAGCAGGAACGGCACACGCCAGCCCCACGCGGCGAAGTCTTCCTTGGACATGCTGGTGTTGAGGAAGTACAGCAGGCCGGTGGCGAGGATCATGCCGACCGGAACACCGATCTGCGGGTACGCGCCGAACAGGCCACGCTTGCTCATGGGAGCGTGCTCGACTGCCATCAGGGCGGCGCCGCCCCATTCGCCGCCGGCGGAGAAGCCCTGAATGACGCGGAGGAGGATCAGCAGGATCGGAGCCCATACGCCGATCTGGGCGTAGGTCGGCAGCATACCGATCAGCGCCGTGGCCGCTCCCATCATGATGAGGGTGAAGACCAGCATGGCCTTGCGGCCGAGGCGGTCACCCAGGTGGCCGGCGACGATCGCGCCGAGCGGGCGGAACAGGAAGCTGATGCCGATGAGGGCAAAGGAGAGGATCTGTGCCAGGCCAGGATTGGAGGCGTTCAGCGGCGCGAGGAACAGCGGTGACAGCAGCGTTGCCGTTAGCTGGGCGAAGATGAAGAAGTCGTACCACTCGATGGTGGTCCCGACCAGCGTGCCTGCGAGGACTTTGCGTTCCTCATGCTTGCTGCTGGGACCCGCCTCTGAGTCGACACTTGAAGTTGCGGTCATTGAAACTCCGTTGCTGGGGGCAGAAATCCTGCCCGGGGATGGGTGCGAAGTGAATAACTGAATGCCTCTGGATTTACTGATCGAACGGTCAGTTAGTATTCAGAATCATACTATGAAATGTGTGATAGGGCACACACCTTTTGGAAAAAGCTTTGCCGTGCCCAAATCGGCGGCGGCCGCGCCAGGCCGGGCGCCGGCACGTGCAGACGCGGCACGTGCCGGCGGCGCGGTTCAGTCGGCACGGTGCAGGAACTCCCTGACCCTGGCCCGGACGGGCTCCCGGTCATAGCCGTTCACCATCGCCCCGGCCATCCGGACCGGATCGCCGAAGAAGAAGTATTCGTAGAGCGACTGCCGGCCGGAGAAGCCGGAGACCGAGGCGTCAAAGGCCAGCTTGAACAGCCGGACACGCTCGGGACCAGTCAGGGACTTGCCCTGCAGGTACAGGTCAATGTCCGCCCGGGCGTCGCTGTTGACGTCCGCCTCGCCGGGAAGGGCCATAAGCCCGGAGGCGGAAAACTTCCGGATGATCTGCGGGAAGCGTTGGGCCACTTTCGGGTACCAGTTGCGGGCGGCGTTGAGTGTGGACCACTTCGGCAGCATCACGCCGGCCTCGTTGAGCTCTGCATCCGCCTCGGAGGCCCGGACCAGGGCCTTGCCGATTTCGACGTCGACAATCAGTTCGGCGATGTCCTCCTGGATGTGCTGGAACCCGTCGATGCCGATCGACTCGGCGAGTTCGGAGGCCAGGCCAAGGTAAAACTCGCTCTTGGCGATGGTCCGGGTGACCACTTGGTGCGTCATCAGGGCGCCCGCGCCGGTTTCGGAGTAGAAGCCGTTGCACAGCTGCGGGTTGCCGAGCATAAAAATGCGCTCGCTGGGAACGAAGACATCGTCGAAGACCGCGACGGCGTCCATTTCCTCGTAGCGGGAGGCCAGCGGCTCGTCGTGGGTGCTGCCGCCGTTGTACAGCGACGTGCGGCAGAGGTACCGCAGGCCCGGTGTGTCATTGGGAATGGCAAAGGCGTAAGAGTACGGGGCATCGTCCGGAGTGCCGCGGAGCACTGTTGAGGGGAAGACCAGCAGCTCGTCGGCGATCGGCGCGATGGTGGCCAGCATGCGGGCGCCACGGATGACGATGCCGTCCGCGCGCTCCTCGACAATCCGCGCCGAGAGCTGGCCGCCGAGCTGTTCGGAGCCGGAGACGGAGCGGTTGGCCTGCGGCGGGATCAAGGTATGCGTGGCGAGGACGTCGTTTTCCCGGGCCCATTCGTAGTACCTGCGGATGTTCTCGCCGAACCTGGGGTCTGCCTGGGAAAACCACTTCCGGGCCGTGCTGAGGGCGGTGAGCGAGGAGTTCATGTAGTCACCGGACCGGCCCAGGAAGCCGTTGGAGGACTCGGCCCAGGTGGAGATGGCACGGCGCCGGCGCTCAAGGTCCTCCACGCTCGTCGGCACCAGGAAGGAGGCGTTCACCAGATCCCCGGTGCTGGGCGAGGTGTAGGTCAGCGCGTCCTGGTAACGGGGGTCGTGCTGCATGTCGAAGAGCTTGGCGTAGGAGCGGGCCACGTTGCGGAACGCGGGGTGCTCCGCGATCTCCTCGCTGACCACCTCGCCGTCAATCATCACGTGGGGCCTCATGCGGTTGAGCTTGTCGAGGTACTGCTGTCCGGTGCGGATGCCCATGGTTGCTTCTCCAGTCGTCATTGAGCTGAGTCGTCGGGCCGGGGCCCGGTGTTGCGGAGTGTCAGAGCAGGTCTTCCATGCCCAGTTGGCTTTCCGGGATGGTGGTGAACGCGCTGTTGGCGTAGGCCAGCGCGTCGCCGTTGCGGTAGTTGAAGTCCGCGACCTCGCCGATGTAGAGGGTGTGGTCGCCGCCGTCGTACGCCGCCCAGGGCTTGCATTCAAAGTAGGCGAGCACATTGGAGAGCCGCGGAGCCGTTTCGCCTTCCACCCAGAGCGGCTCGGGGCCGGGGCGCCCGGCGAAGTGCAGCGCGAGCTGCCGCTGTTCCGCGCCCAGGATGTTGACGGCGAACGGCCGGCCGGCCAGTTCGTCGTGCGCCTTCGCGGTCCGGGCGATGCAGACGAGCACCAGGGGCGGATCCATGGATACCGAAGTGAAGGAATTGACGGTGATGCCGTGACGCTTGGTGACGCCGTCGAAGGTCACGATCGCGACCCCGGTGGCGAACCGCCCCAGGCTGCCGCGGAATTGGTGGGCACGCGCGGCGGGCATGCGGCCCGGGGGCCCGGCGCCGGGCGTGGCAATCATCATTGATCCCTTGCGGCTGGTGATGGCTGTTGCTGGGATGCACTGCACAGGCATGTGTTCTATAATCGAACAGATGATTCTTATATAGAACGCTAGCGCACCGTGCGGCGGAGCACAAGGGCCGCCCGGGTGCATCCCGGATTCACCACCGCCCGCCCTTAGGATGGACCAATGACCCCGACCGCCGGCAGCGCGCAGGCTTCCCCGTCCCAGACGTTGTCGCGCGGCATCCGCGCCCTGGAGATTCTGGCCGACGCCCAGCACCCGCTCACCATCGCCGAACTCGCCGACGCGATGGGCGTGCACCGCTCAGTCGCCTACCGCATCCTCCGCACCCTCGAAGACCACTCACTGCTGGTGCGCGACGACGGCGGCCGGGTCCAGCCCGGACCGGGCCTTGCCGTCCTGGCCCGGGGAGTGTCGCGGAACCTGCAGACGGCGGCCCTTCCGGAGCTCACCCAGCTCGCCAACACGCTGACCATGAGTGCCTTTGTTGCCGTCTGGGACCACGAGGAGTGCGTCACCCTGGTGACCGTGGATCCGCGGCACACCGGGGCCACGGTGGTCCAGCATCCCGGTTCCCGGCATCCGATCAGCGCCGGCGCCCCCGGCATCGCGATCCAGTCGGCCATGTCGGAGCAGGAATGGACCGCCGCCGCCCCGGGCATCCCCTACCGGGCCGAAGCCGCCGAGGCCCGCCTCCGCGGTTATGCGGCCAGCCACGACGAGGTCATCTCCGGCGTTTCCTCGCTGGCGGTACCGATCCGGGTTCCGGGCGGGCGGCCGGCGGCTCTCGCCGTCGTCTACATCCGGGCCGCACAGGATCCCCGGGAAGTCGCAGCGGCCCTCGCCGCGGCCGCCGACCGCATCGAGAGCCAGCTGGGCTGACATCCGAGGTACATTCCGCCGTCGCCCGTTCCTCTCGGTTGCCCTATCACTTATTGTCCTTCCGGGCCGGTTTAGGGCCAGGAAGTGATAGCGCAACGGGGGTGGTTGGGGCTTAGGCGGCAGCCGCCGCTGACTTCTTCCGTTGCCGGAGTACGACGGCGGCTGCCGCGCCCAGGAGGAACAGCGCCGCCGCGGCGCACACCGGCACCAGGAAGGCCGCAGAGTAACCCTGGTGCTGCGCCAGCTGCCCCGCGATGGAGGAGCCGATCGCGGTGCCGGCGACGATGCCGCTGGCCAGCGCTGTCATGACAGTGCCGAGTTTTCCGGCCGGGGCCACCAGTCCGCCGATCGCGAAGACCGTGACCATCAGCGGGCCCACGGGCAGTCCCAGGACCAGGAGCACGAGGATCATGGGCAGGGCGGTCGAGGGGAGCAACAGGAGCAGCGCAAGGCCGGCCATCAGCGCCGCGCAGGCCAGCCAGCGGGCGTTCACCGTGAACCGCTGGGGCCAATACGCCACGGACAGGGCCGCCGCGGCGGAGCTCAGGCCCATCACTGCGTAGAGCAGGCCCGCGAGCTCGGACGTGGCGAAGGTCGCGGAGAAGGAACTCAGCGCGGTCTGGGTGGAGCCGAAGAACGTGCCCATGCAGACCATGGCCAGCACCGGAAGTCCGACGGCGGCAAAGGCACCGGCGCGCTGCCCGGCCGTCAGGGACGCCCGGAGCTGCTTCTTCTGCGCCGCGCCGGCCGCCGTCGGGGCCGGCGTCCGGACCACGGCGTTATGCGTGGCGTGCACGGCGAAAGCCGGGACCAGGGTGATGGTCAACGCCGCGGCCAGTGCGAGCGGCAGCCACGGGGCGATGAGGCTGGCGAGGATGCCCACCAGGGCCGGGCCCAGGACGAACGTCAGCTCGTCGGCTGTGCTTTCGTAGGACAGGGCCGTGTCCAGGTCCGCGGTGTTCGCGTCGCGTCCCCCGCGGGAGGTCAGCGCCATCCAGCGGACCCGGGCCAGGGAGCCTACCTGCGGGCAGCTTGCGCCGGCCACGAAGGCGGCGGCCAGGACGGGGGCGGCTGCCGCGAGGTCCTGCCCGCCGGGGATCAGGTAAGCAGCCAGGATCAGCGCGATGACGGCGACGGTGTTGAAAACAGCGGTGAACAGCAGCACCGGGCGCTGGCCCAGCCGGTCCGCCAGCGCGCCGAACACGGGGGCGCCGAGTGCGGAGCCGATGCCCACGGCTCCGGCCACCACGCCGCCCACTGCGTAGGATCCGGTAACGGCCGTGGCGAGGGTGAGTGCTCCGACTGTGAGCATCGCGAGCGGGAGCCGGGCGAAGAGCCCGATCGGGATGAAACTTCTGCCGGCCAGCAGCGGCAAACGGGAGAACCGACCGCCGGTGCGCGGCGCCGGCGGTGTGGCGCCGGTATCCGGTGTCGGCAGCGTGGCTGGCCCGGGAACAGGGGCAGCGGTGTCAGGGACGAGGTGCGTAGGGGAAGCGGGCGCGGACGAATCGGGCGCCTGGGAAGTCGTTGAGAGAGTCATGATTCCGGGTTCGTTCAATGGTGCGCATCGTCCCTCCTCCCGATGCGCGCGACCCGGTAACTCACCAATTATACCCGGAACTGAAGCAGAAGGCGCGGGCCCGGCCGCCACGGTTGCCCGGCCCGGCAGCTGCAGCAACCGGGCCCGGGAGGCGTGTCAGGCCGGCGTGTCGTCGGAGATGTGCAGTGTGGACCCGTTCCTTCCCTTGACCACCTGGAGCTGGGTGCTGATGCGCTGTTTCATTTCACCCACGTGGCTCACCAGACCCACCACCCGTCCGCCGTCCCGGAGCCCCTCGAGGGCGTCCATGACCTGCTCGAGGGCTTGTTCGTCCAGGCTGCCGAAGCCCTCGTCCACGAACAGTGTCTCGATGTCCACTCCGCCCGATTCCTGCTGCACCACGTCCGCCAGTCCGAGCGCCAGGGCCAGCGAGGCCATAAAGGACTCACCGCCGGACAACGTTGCCGTGTCGCGCCGCTGGCCGGTCCACTGGTCCACCACTTCCAGGCCGAGGCCGGATTTCGCGCCGCGGGCCGCCCTGGCGTCCGTGTGCTGCAGGATGTAGCGGCCGTCGCTCATCCCGATCAGGCGTTCCGAGGCGGCGACGGCCACCTGTTCCAGCCGCGCGGCGAGCACGTAGCTATTCAGGCTCATGCGGTAGTTGTTGTCGCCTGCGCCGCGGGCGGCGTCGGCGACCGCTGCCAGCAGGTGCGCCCGTTCGCGCGGTTCGCGCCCGTCCTCCGCGAGCTTGGCAAAGTTCGCGGCAATGGTGCCCAGGGTCCGCACCGACTTTTCCGCGAGGCCTGCCGCCAGTGCGGCGTCCCGGGCCGCGCGATCCGCTGCGGCCGCGTCAGCGCGGAGCTGTTCCACCAGCTCCGCGTCGAGGGGACCCTCCGTTTCCAGCTCGTGTGCCGCCAGGACGAGTTCCTCGCTGGCGAAGAGTTCCCCGATCCGGGCCGCTTCGTCCTGTCCGGCGCGGACGGCGGCCTCCAGCGCCGCGGCGTCCCGGGCAGAGAGCAGGACGGCCCGGGCAGCGTCGGGTGATTCGAAGCCGGTGCCCGGAAGCGCCAGCTCCAGCTGCTGCCGGGTCTCGGCGGCGAGGGCTGCGGCCTGTTCCAGCTGCGTCCCCGCCGCGTCGGCGCGTTCCAGCACGGCAGCGGTGCCGTCCAGCGCGGTGATGCGGCGGGCCAGGACCGGGTGGCCCGCCCGGAGATTGTCCAGGGCCACGTCGAGGGAATCGGCCTGCTCCCGGACCTCTGCGAGCGTGGATTCGGTTTGGGTGATGTTTGATGCCGCGTCCACCAAGGCCCGCTCGGCGTCGGCGATCTCCTCGTCCAGTTCGGTGTGCCGCGCGCGGTTGACGGCAAGATCCGCCGCCGCGCGGCGGGCTTCGGCCGCGCGCTCAGCGGCGAGGGTGGCTTCCCGGGCCGCGTCGTCGGGGGCGGTGTCGCCGCCCTGGGCGGCCAATACGGCGACCACCTGCTGGGCATCGGAGAGTTCACGTTCGAGCGCCGCAAGGGCGGCCTCCGCGGCCTCGCAGGCGAGCTGCGCGGATTGTTCGGCCTCGGCCACGTCCAGGGCGGACGCGGCGGCCGGGGCGGGGACGGGATGCTCGGGGCTGCCGCAGACCGGGCACGGGACGCCGGCCTGCAGCTGGGAAGCGAGTTCGGCCGCGGCATTGGCCAGCCGTTCCTCGCGGAGGTCAAGCCAGCGCTGGCGCCGGTCCTGGCACTCCTCCCGGGCCCTGCCATGGCGTTCGGCGACGGCTCCGCAGTCCTTTCCTGCCTCGGCGTAGCGCCGGACCAGGACCAGCAGTTCCTCCGCGGCGGCGGCCTCCTTCGTCCGCAGCTGCAGCTCCGCGGCGAGTTCTTCGAGAGGCCGCAGTCCGGCGACCAGGTCCGCTGCTTCCTGGCGCAGGACCAGCAGTGCGGCATTCCGGGAGGTCCGTTCGTCTTCCAGCCGGGTCAGGCCCAGGCGAAGCTGCGCGCTGCGGCTCCGCAGGCCGGCGAGCCTGGCCTCATCGGGCAGCCGCTCCTCGAGCACCGCGCGCAGGGAGCGCAGCTCCCCCAACGCGGACCGCAGTGCTTCACCGGACCACTGGCCCGCTCCGCCGTCCGCGGTCCGGTCACCCAGCGCGGCAAGTTCGGGGTCGGTGAGCGCAGCCGTGCGCAGCTCGTCGACGGCGGCGGCCATAGTGGCCGCGGCCGCTTCCTCCGCCGCCCGGGCACTGTCGGCAGCCTGCAGTTGTCCGCCGAGGACTTCGGCCTTGCGGTGCAGGCCCAGCTGTTCGATCTTGGCCGCGACGGCGGGCGCGGCGGCTTGAGCGTCGGAGCGCCGGTGTTCGGCCGCGGCGAGCCTGGCCTGGCGGGCAGCACGCGCTGCTGCGGCGTCCCGTGCGGCCACCTGGTCGGCGCGCAGCCCCTCTGCCTCCACCGCGGCCGCACGCCGCCGCTCCGCGGCAGTGGTGGCAGCGGCCCCCAGCCACGTGAGGAAGGTGTCCGGCTCGGCCCGGTCCGGGGCATCGGCCGAGTCGAGTCCAAGTGTGGCTGTTTCGGCTTCCGCCTGGGCGAGCAGGAGCTCAAGCTGGCCGTTGAGGCTGGCGACCTCGGCGCGGGCAGCCTGCGCCTTCCGGCCGAGTTCCTGCTCCACGGCTTCGAAGCGCCGGGTGCCGAAGAGGCTCTGCAGCAGCTCGAGGCGGTCGGCGGCCTTGGAACGCAAAAAGGCCGCAAAATCGCCCTGCGGCAGCATGACGACGCGGGTGAACTGCTCCCGGTTCATGCCGAGCACGTCCGCGATTTCGGCGCCGGCTTCGTCGTTGCGGCCGGATTTTTCGGTCCATTCGCCGTTGACGCGTTCGCGCAGCACGGTGTTGGCCTGCTGCACGGTGAAACCGTTTTTCCCCCGGGCGCTGGGTTTGTCCCAGGCGGGCGAGCGGGAAACTTCGAAGTGCCGCCCGCGCGCCGAGAACTCGCACGTGACCCGGGGTTCCGCGGCAGCCTCGGCGTGGTCGCTGCGCAGCCGTTTTCCGTCCTGCCGCGCCCCGGGCACCGAGCCGTAAAGCGCGAAGCAGATGGCGTCCAGCACGCTGGTCTTGCCCGCTCCGGTGGCGCCGTTCAGCAGGAACAGCCCGTGCGCGCTCAGCCGGTCGAAGTCGATATGTTCGGTCGCGGCGAAGGGTCCGAAGGCGGAGATCTCGAGACGGTGGATCCTCACAGGGATACCCCTTCCAGGCGCACGGCTTCCAGGGCTTCGGCAAGGACAGCTGCCTCGACGTCGTCGGCTGCCCGGCCGCGGACGTGCTCCAGGAAGCCGCAGCAGACGGACAGGTCGTCCCCGGCCTCGGCCAGCCTGCTGCTGTAGCTGGTTGTGGCGGCGACGCCGGCACCTTCCGGATCGAAACCCAGCACGAGAGTGTCGGGGAACCGCGAGCGCAGCCGTTCCATGGCCCGGGCCGGGCGCTGCGCGTCGGTCAGGGTGATCTGGCAATAGGCGGTCTCGGCCCACACGAATTCCTCGGCGGAGAGCAGGTCCTCCAGTTTGCCGCGCAGCACGGCCAGGGTCCGGGGCGCTTCCCACAGCACTTCACGGACCGCGCCGATGCCGTCCGCGTCGACGTCCACGAGCCAGCTGCCCTTTTTGTGCTGCGCTTCAGAGAAGGAGTACGCGAGCGGCGAACCCGAATAGCGGACCGAGGGCGAGAGTTCCTGCCGTCCGTGCAGGTGGCCCAGCGCCGTGTACCCGAAGCCGTCGAAGAGATCCAGCGGGACAGCGCCGACGCCGCCAATGCTGAGGTCCCGTTCGCTGTCCGAACTGATCCCGCCGCTGGCGAAGGTGTGCGCCAGGACCACGGAATGCACGGTCCGGGCGGCGGAACGGACCCGCAGGTCCTCCCGGATCCGCGCGGTGGCGGCGCGGGTCACTTCGAAGTGGCTGGCCGTTTCGACGCCGAGCTGTTCGGCCACGAGGCGTGGTTCCAGCCAGGGGATGCCGTAGATGGCGAGCACCGGCCCGGCGTCGGGATCGGCGGCGTCGAGCGGGTGGAGCACGGGCTGGTCCAGCTCGGTGAGCCGCGTGCGCAGGTGCACTCCCCCGCGCTCCAGCAGCCGGGAGGCGAAGCCGAGCCGGATGGCCGAGTCGTGGTTGCCGCTGGTCAACACCACCTGCGCGCCGGCGCCGGTCAGGCCCACCAGCGCGTCGTCCAGCAGCCGGACGACGTCGACCCCCGGCAGGGCGCGGTCGTAGACGTCGCCGGCGATCAGGACCACGTCAACGGACTCGTCCCTGACGAAGGAGACCAGCTGGTCGACGAACGCGCGCTGGGCGTCAAGCATCCCGACGCCATGGAACGACCGGCCCAAATGCCAGTCCGAGGTGTGCAATAACCGCATGTTCCTACGGTATCGGCTGCCACCGACAGGAATGAGCCACCGCTCCGGAAGAACCCTCGGTGGACCCTGGCTCAGCGTCCCAGCGCAATGGCGGCGACGGCGCTGGCGCCCAGCACAATGATGCCGGCGGCGGCCCAGCGCATCAGGGAGGCCGGCGGGGCGTAGGAGGAATGCCGGAGTTCCCGCACCCGGGCCAGGACGCAGAGGCCCAGCACCGCGGTGGCGACCATTGCCGCCAGGGCACAAACCCCCAGATAGTCCGTGGTCGCGGCCCCCGCCCACCGGACATAGTCAGGGTCCGGGTCTGCAGCGGTGACGGGCTGCGTGGCTGCGATCGCCCAGCTGCGCCAGATCAGCAGGTCGGCCGCGAGGAGGGCCAGAATCGTCCGGCCCCATGACAGCTCGGTCCGTTCCGGCTGCAGCCCGGTGTCCCGCACGGCCCCGGCGCTCACCGCGCCACCACGAGCAGCACGGCCAGGATAAAGGCTGCGGCGGCGACACCGACGGTCATCACCAGCATCACGCCGGAAAACGGCAGCTCGCGGTTGTTGCGCATGGCCTCTTCCATCTGCCCCCAGCGCCGGTAGGCCACTATGGCGAGCACCGCGCCGATGACCGCCAGGGCAACACACATGGCCACCCGCAGCGGGGCGGGAGCGATGTCCGGGAACAATTGGTCGATGCCAAGGGCCCCCACGATCAGGGCCAGCGATGTCCGGATCCAGGCCAGGAACGTCGTTTCGTTGGCGAGCGAGAACCTGTAGTCGGGGGTGGATCCGGTTTTCCGCCATGCTGGTACACGCATTGCTCGCCTGCTGTCCCGGTGTTGACTTGTGGCACCCGCTCCGACATGGGGCCGGGGTAAAATTCTAAGTCATGAGCAACGAGCCCGTCATCACCCCCGCGCTGCGGTCAGCACCCTCCCGCGAATCCCGGATCCACGGCTGCCTGCTGGGCGGCGCCCTGGGTGATTCGCTGGGGTACGCCGTCGAATTCGACGACATTGCCACGATCCGTGCGACGTACGGACCGGACGGTCTGCGGGACTTTTCAGCGCTCGACGGCGGCAGCCACTTTTCCGACGACACGCAGCTTACGCTCTACACGGTCGACGGGCTGCTGGAGGCGCTGGAGTGGGCCAACTCGGGCGTGGCCGCGGACACCAACGCGTGCCTGTGGCTCGCGTACCTGCGCTGGCTCGCGACCCAGGGTGTCCCGGTTCCGGACGCGGCGCCGTTCCAGCCGCCCCGCTGGATCGATTCCCATGACGTCCTCAAGCACCGACGCGCTCCGGGCAACGCGTGCCTGAGCGGACTGGCCACGGGAGAGATGGGAACCTTCTACCGCCCCGTCAATCCGGACTCCAAGGGCTGCGGCACCGTCATGCGGTCGGCCCCCTTCGGCCTGGTCCCGTACATCCCCGCCGAAGCCGTCTACAAGCTCAGCGCGGATGCGGCCTCCCTGACCCACGGGCATCCCGCGGCCCGGCAGAGCTCCGGCATTTTCAGTCTCATCATCCATGCCCTGGCCGGCGGCCAGGACCTGCGCGAAGCGGCGGACTCCGCGATCGGGGAACTGGGCGCGGGCCACCTGCGCAAGGGTGAAGAGCCCGACGCCGATCTGCTGGCGCGGCTCGAATCGGCCCTGCGGCTGGGCGCCGCGGGAGAACTGCTGGGCCCCGAGGAACTGGTGCGGGAACTCGGCGAGGGCTGGGTGGCGGAGGAGGCACTCGCCGTCGCGCTTTACGCCGTACTGGCCACGGCGCCGGAGCCGGCGACGGCTGACGGACACCCGGAGGCCCACTTCCGCGCGGCTCTCTCCGTCGCCGTTAACCACAGCGGGGACAGCGACTCCACCGCATCGATTGCCGGCAACATCCTGGGCACGTTCTACGGCGAGGCCTGCCTGCCGGCGGAGTGGCTCGAGGTGCTGGAGGCTCCCGAGGTCATCCGGGGCATGGCCGCGCAGCTGGCAGCCGTCACGGGCGCCTGACCCGGCACACGTCTCTGGCGGGTGCCGGGCCGCTGCTGCTGTTATTCCAGGCGCCCTAGGCGCGGCGGAGCGAGATGTTGTTGCAGGCCTCGCACACGTCCTCGCGGATCAGGCCGCGGCGCTGCAGGAAGCCGAAGATGGCGCAGCCCAGGCAGAAGCCCGCGAACGCTTCGAGGGAGGCGGCCACAATCAGGACCGCGAGCAGGATCCACGCCGCCGGCGCCAGTCCCGCAGCCAGCAGGACCGAGGCGGTTGTGGACATCGCCGCGCCAATGCCCTGCGCGAAGCGCTTCGGCGGTCCCGGGACCAGCCGGGACTTCCCCAGGCGCGGCGCCAGGACCTTGACGGACAGCAGGGCGAGCGGGGAGATCCGCGGGCCGAACAGAACCCGCAGCCAGAACCCGGCGGCAATCGCGGCCAGGCCCCAGCCGAAGCCCGTCACCAGCGTCACCGCGGACAGCAGCACCACCAGTCCGGCGGTGATGCGGGCGGCGTACTCATTGACCGGGTTCGGAAACGCGAAGACCGTCCGCCAGTCGATTCCGCTCGTCCGGGCAGATGCGGGGGCCGGAGTCCCGGAGGGTGCCGAGGTCAGTCTGCTCATCGTCCAAGGCTAGGAGCAGGCCGCGCCCGGGCGGAATGTTTGTTGCGCCGTATGACCCCTCACGTGGCTCAGCGGCTTGTTCAGGCGATCGCGGCGGAGGGGATGTGGCCGCCCACCATCTGCAGGAATTCCCCCTCGGAGAGGACCTCGATCCGCCGGCCGCGCTCATGCAGCTCCAGCACGCGCCGGGCTTTGCCGGTGAGGCGGCCGGAACGCAGGTCGGCGGCCACGAACCCGTCGCCCACCACCAGGACGGTGGTGCGGGCCGTAACCCGGCTCTCCGGCCTGGCGCCGAACTCGGCGGAACGGATCTTCGCCTCGGGCCGCGGTATGGCGAGTTCGCCGGTAAACACCACGGTCTGGCCGAACAGCGGGTGTCCGGGATCGGCGAAGGCGTTCGGCAGCGGGTTGGCGCCTTCCTCGGGCCAGCCCGGCTGGTAGGCCCGGACCGGGGCGACGGCACCCGCTCCCCCGGCGAGTGCTTCCAGCGCTGACTGGCTGGCCTTGGAGAGCGGATCGAGCAGCGGGTCGAACGCCGGCTGGCGGGACACGGCCAGGCCCAGGGACAGGTGAAGCTCCGCGATGCTGCCGGCACCATTGCGCGCAGCGATGTCGATCAGGATCCCGGCGCACGCCCGCGCGTCCTCGGCGGCGTCGTGGTGGTTGACCAGCGGGACCCCGGCTTCCTCGGCCGCATACGGCAAGGAATTGGACACCAGCGAATAGCAGCGGCGGGACAGCATCACCGTGCAGACGTAGTCGTAAGCGGGTCCGGCGAGGCCGGAGACCTCGAGGGCGGAGCGGATCACGCCGAGGTCGAAGGCGGCGTTGTGAGCGGCCAGGATGTCCTCGCCGATGAAGGCGCCGATCTCCGGGAACAGCTCACCGAAGCGGGGCAGCCCGGCCACCTGCTCTGGCCGGATGCCGTGGATCCGGACGTTGTGGTGGTCGAAGCGGTCATGGTTTTCCGGCGGCCGCATGAGCCAGGACGCTTCCTCGACCACAACGCCGCCGCGCACTTTCGTGAGCCCCACAGCGCAGGGTGATCCCCGGAAGCCGTTCGCGGTCTCAAAGTCGATCGCCGTAAAGTCCAAACCCACGCTCCAACTTTACCGTCGGATTCCGGCCGGCCCGGGCCGCACCGCGCCGCGGCCTGCGGCGGACCGCGGGAACCAGCCGGAAGCGCATGCGGAAACGCCCGGCGGCGGCCGTCAAGTACCCTTAACAAGTGAACCTTCTAGCTTTGAGTGACTTTGCCGTGTCCACGATCGGCGGCGCAGGACCGGTCCAGCCGCAGCTGGCCTCCTTCCTGCCCGACTGGCTGAACCCCCAAGTCTTCCTGGCCGACCCCGCCCTGGCGCCGTGGGTCGTCCTGCTGGTCTGCGGCATCATCTTCGCCGAAACCGGCCTGTTGGTGGGCTTCTTCCTCCCGGGCGATTCGATGCTCTTCACGGCCGGGCTGCTGGTGGCCACCGGGACCATCAAGGTCAACATCTGGGGTTTCGTGGCGCTGATCATCGCCGCGGCGATCATCGGCAACCAGATGGGGTACCTGATCGGGTCCAAGGCCGGCCCGGCCATCTTCAACAAGCCCAACTCCAGGCTCTTCAAGCGCGAAAACGTCGACAGCGCCCACGCGTTCTTCGAGAAGCACGGCGGAAAGGCACTGATCCTGGCCCGTTTCGTGCCGATCATCCGGACCTTTGTGCCGGTCATTGTGGGCGTCGCCCAGATGGACAAGCGCAAGTTCTTCTTCTTCAACGTCGTCGGCGCCGTGCTGTGGGGCGGCGGCGTGACCCTCCTCGGCTACCTCCTGGGCGACACGTTCCCGTGGGTCCGGGAAAACCTGGACATCATCTTCATCGTGATCGTCCTGGTCTCCGTGATCCCGATCGGCATAGAGGTTGGCCGCGGCTTCATCGCCAAGCGCCAGGCCGAGAAGTACGGCACGGACCTCGTTGAGGAATTCATTGAGGAGCACGAGCCGGAAGAGGAACGCAAGACGCCGTAACTCCAGCTCCGGACGAGCTGGCCGGACTAACAGGCTAAAAGGAAGGCGCCCCACGATGTGGGGCGCCTTCCTTGCTTATCTCTCCGTTGTCGGACAAGGCGGCTGCGGTCCGGGGGCACTTTGACACGGATACGCCGCGGAAGCCGGGCCTAAGAGCCGGAATCGTGCCCAAAGGCGCCCCTGGACGGCGGCAGCAGCTACCGCCCGGACAACGCCTCCACGATGGCCGGGAGCAGAGCCCGGAAAGCGTGCCCCCGGTGGCTGATGGCGTTCTTCTCCTCGGGGCTCAGTTCGGCGCAGCTGCGGTCCAGTCCGCTGGGCTGCAGCACGGGGTCGTAGCCGAAGCCCCCGGTACCGCGGGGTTCGCGCAGCAGGGTCCCCTCGAGCTGCCCGTACTCCACCACTTCCCGGCCCTCCTCAGGGGCGGAACCTGTGCCTAGGCCGGGCACGGCCAGCGCCGCGGCACAGACGAACGCGGCGCCCCGGAACTCATCCGGCACGTCGGCCAGCTGGTCCAGCAGCAGCTGCAGGTTGGCGGCGTCGTCCCCGTGCCGGCCGGCCCAGCGGGCCGAGAAGATCCCGGGCGCCCCGCCCAGCACGTCGACGGCGAGCCCGGAGTCGTCGGCGATCGCCACGAGCCCGGTGGACTGCGCCACCGCGCGCGCCTTGAGCAGCGAGTTCTCGGCGAAAGTCACCCCGGTCTCGGCGACGTCGGGGGCCCCGACGGCGCCGGCGTCCACCACCTGCGTGTCGACGTCGAGGCCCGGCACCTGCCCGCGCAACAGTTCACGGAGTTCCCGGAGCTTGCCCTGGTTGTGCGTCGCGAGAACCAGCCTCGGACTTTTGTTGTGCTGTCCAGCGTCCTGCTGGGCTGCATCCTGCTTGTCTGCGCTCTGCTCCGCTGCGCCCTCTGTCACGGTGCTTCCGCCAGGGTCTCGCGCTGGATGGCGGCGAGCTGCTCGGTGCCCATGAGGGCGAGGTCCAGAAGCTTGTTGAGTTCATCACGGTCGAAGGGGGCGCCTTCGGCGGTGCCCTGGACCTCGACGAACTTGCCGGACCCGGTGACCACAACGTTCATGTCGGTTTCGGCGCGGACATCCTCGACGTACGGCAGGTCCAGCATGGGGACGCCGTCGATGATGCCCACGGAGACGGCGGCGATCGTGTCGGTCAGGGGCTGGGCGTTGCGGGCGAGCATCTTGTTCTCGCGGGCGAAGCGGATGGCCTCGGCGAGCGCCACGTAGGCGCCCGTGATGGCGGCGGTGCGGGTCCCGCCGTCGGCCTGCAGGACGTCACAGTCCAGCACAATGGTGATCTCGCCCAGGGCCTTGGTGTCGATGATGGAACGCAGGGACCGGCCGATCAGCCGGGAGATCTCGTGGGTGCGGCCGCCGATCTTGCCCTTGACGGATTCGCGGTCGGAGCGGGTGTTGGTGGCGCGCGGCAGCATGGCGTATTCGGCCGTGACCCAGCCTCGGCCTTCGCCCTTGAGCCAGCGCGGCACACCTTCAGTGAGGGACGCCGTGCACAGCACCCGGGTGTTGCCGAACTCGATCAGGGCCGATCCCTCGGCCTGCTTGGACCAGCCGCGGGTGATGCTGATCGGGCGGAGCTGATCGGGCGTGCGGCCGTCTGCGCGGATGATGGGGGCGGTAAGGGCATCGGAAGTCATGCCCTTAGCTTATCGACCCCGGCAGGGACCTCCGCGCGGTCCGCGTTTCGGTCAGAGGGTGTGCCGAGCGCGGGTCAGAGCCTGAGGCAGGGCGTTCCTCAGACCGTGTAATGCACGCCTGCCACGGCCACAGCCACGTGCTGGCCGAAGACTCCCTTGGCTTCCGCCATGACGGTGGTCGGGGACGTCCACACGGGGATGTGTGTCAGCAGCAGGCGCCGGGCACCGGCGGCGACGGCGGCCTCCCCCGCCCGCTTCCCGGTCAGGTGCACGTCCTTGATGCCGTCGTCGCGGCCCTCCTCGAAAGCCGCCTCGCAGAGGAACAGATCGGCGTCGCGGGCCGCGTCTTCCAGCCCGCTGCACGAGTCGGTGTCCCCCGAATAGCTGAGCACCCGGGTGACAAGGGTGCCGTCCTTGTCCGGTTCGGTGACCTCCACGCGCAGTGCGTAGGCCTCCTCCACCGGGTGGTTGACGGTGTACGGGGTGACCGTGAAGGGGCCCATGGTCACCGGCTTGCGCTCGGACCAGTTGCTGAAGTCGAATTCCTCGTGCATCCCGGGGTCCAGTTCCAGGCCGTAGGCCGTGGCCATCCGGTCGGCGGTGGCGGCGGGCCCCCACACCGGAATCCTGCCCCGTCCCCAGCCGCCCGGCTTCCAGCGCACGGCAACGTGGAGCCCGCACAGGTCCATGCAGTGGTCCGGATGCAGGTGGGTGAGGAAGATCGCGTCAATGTCCTCGAGATCCGTGTAGCGCTGAATGGCGCCGAGCGCCCCGCTGCCGAGGTCCAGGACGATCTTCCAGTCCCGTTCGCCGTCGTTGGCGGTCAGCAGGTAGCACGACGCCGGCGAGCCCGGACCCGGAAACGATCCGGTACAGCCCACGATGGTCAGCTTCACAGCAGATTTCCCCCGCCCGCGGATCCGCCGACGAAGTTGGAGATCCGGGGACGACCCGCACCGGCCTGGGCGGCGGCGATCATTTCCGGCGTGATCCTGGCGAGGCTGCCCGTGGGGTACTGGGCCGCGACGTGGTCCACGTGGCGGACGCTGAGGACCTCGGGTCCGAGGAAGCGGCGGGCGAGGTGCTCGAACTGTGCCGCGTCCCCCGTGGCGATGAAGTTGTGCGACGGCTCCGTCGCGTCGGTCCGTTCCAGGCCGCGGGACGCCAGGGCCCGGTAGACGTCCTTGGCCGTTTCCTCGGCGCTGGAGACGAGGGTGACGTCCTCCCCCATGACATAGGAGATGACGCCGGTGAGGAGCGGATAGTGGGTGCAGCCCAGCACCACGGTATCCACACCGGCGGCCTTGAGCGGTTCCAGGTACTCGCGGGCGACGGCGAGCAACTCCGGGCCTGTGGTGATGCCGGCCTCGACGTAGGGCACGAACGCCGGGCAGGCCACCGAGGTGATGTGCAGGTCCGGGGCGGCGGCGAACGTGTCCTCGTAGGCGCGGGAGCCGACGGTGGCGGAGGTCCCGATGACACCGACGCGGCCGGTGCGGGTGGCGGCGACGGCGCGGCGCACGGCCGGCTGGATCACTTCGATGACGGGGATCCCGTAGCGGGCGGTGTAGCGTTCGCGGGCGTCGCGCAGCACGGCGGCGGACGCGGAGTTGCACGCGATGGTCAGCAGCTTCACGCCGGAATCGACCAGTTCGTCCATGACGCCCAGGGCGTTGGCCCGGACCTCGGCGATGGGGAGCGGTCCGTAGGGTCCGTGGGCGGTGTCGCCGACATAGAGGATGGATTCGTTGGGCAGCTGGTCGATGATGGACCGGGCGACGGTGAGTCCGCCGACGCCGGAATCAAACACACCGATGGGACGCGACCCCATCTGGCTGGCGGTCTGGCTGCTGGCGGTGTTGCTCGCTGGGGAGTCCGCAACAGCTGCCGCTGCCGGATCCATGCTCGATGCTGAAGTCATGATTATTCGAGGATAGGGCTTAGCCATGGGCGCGGCCATTACATTGTGTTCTCGGACTCATGTCGGATCGGTCACATGCCGCGGCAGGCTCGGCCGCCCGCCGGGACCGGGCGCCGCTACCCCGCCGCAGTTAAGCTGCCAGTTCAGCGGCCGGTTCAGCCGCGTGTCTCCAGCGACTGCAGCATCGCCTGGACCAGGGATTCCTGGAGCCAGGTGGTGAAGTTGTACACGAGGGCCAGGTAGCTTTCGACGTCTTCGGCCTGGGACCAGTCCTGCATCAGGTGCACGTGCCCGGCGTCCTCGTCGTCGCGGATGTCCAGGCGTTCGGCCAGCACCAGCCGGACATCGTTGAGCGCCATGGACCAGTGCCGCGCGTCGTCGGGGGTGAGGACCAGATCGTCCTTGTCCAGTCCGAGGGACGCGGCTTTCAGCGCGCCGATCTTGCTCTCCCGCAGGGAGCGCTCGGTGTACCGGCGGAACTCCAGCGAGGCAGCGGCGTCGTTCTTCGAGACGCTGGGCAGCAGGCGCCGCAGGGCCCGGTCCGAGGGTTCGCGGGCCTCGGCGTCGAGTCCCACCAGCGCGGCGAGGGGGTCCTGGTTGGCGCGTTCCTCGGGCTCCAGCATGGACACAACGTCGTCGAAGAGGCTGCGCAGCAGTTCCCGCTCGGCCGGTTCCAGGTAGCCGGTGATGCCCTTGATGCCGTATTTGAATGCCTTAGCCACGTTTTCCCTTGCCCTTGCCCGATCCCTTGCCGTCGCCGCCGCCGGTGGCTTGTTCCACCGTGGCCCAGAGACCGTAGCCATGCATCGCTACTGCGTGCTGCTCCACCTGCTCCTTGCTGCCGTGCGCCACGATGGAGCGGCCCTTCTTGTGGACTTCCAGCATGAGCTTGTTGGCCTTGGCCTCGGAGTAGCCGAAGTAGCTCCGGAACACGTAGCTCACATAGCTCATCAGGTTCACCGGATCGTTCCAGATCACCAGGTTCCACGGGATGTCAGGGGCAGAAAGGACATCGGTCGACGTCACTGTTCCGGTCTGGGTGCTCTCCTGGGTGTCAGGGCCGAGCGCAACGCTAAGGGTCATCTGTCCATTCTATGGGGAGGATGCGCCCACGCCGGCGATGGCCCCGCGGCGAAGCGAAGCGAGACGTGGGAGCCGGTGGGTGGGCCCACGCCGGCGATGGCCCCGCGGCGAAGCGAAGCGAGACGTGGGAGCCTGTGGATGCGCCCACGCCGGCGATGGCCCCGCGGCGAAGCGAAGCGAGACGTGGGAGCCGGTGGATGCGCCCACGCCGGCGATGGCCCCGCGGCGAAGCGAAGCGAGACGTGGGAGCCGGTGGGGACTAGAGTGAATTCGTGAGTACCTCAGCTGGCTGGGACCGTCCCCGCACGTCCCTGTACACCGATCATTACGAGCTGACCATGCTTCAGGCCGCGCTGCATTCCGGCGCCGCCCACCGCAGGTCCGTGTTCGAGGCCTTCGCCCGGCGTCTGCCGGACGGGCGCCGCTACGGCATTGTGGGCGGCACGGGCCGGCTGCTGGAGGGCCTCGCGGACTTCCGGTTCGGCGACGTCGAAATCGACTTCCTCCGCCGCACCAATGTGGTCAACGAGGAGACCCTGGAGTACCTGGCCGGGTTCTCCTTCTCCGGCGACATCTGGGGCTATGCCGAGGGCGAAGCGTACTTCCCGAACTCCCCCATCCTGATCGTCGAGTCCACCTTCGCCGAGGCCTGCATCCTCGAGACCTACCTCCTCTCCATCCTCAACCACGACAGCGCGATCGCCTCGGCGGCTTCCCGCATGATCACCGCGGCCGGCAGCCGCCCCTGCGTGGAGATGGGCTCCCGCCGCACCCAGGAGGAATCGGCCGTCGCCGCCGCCCGCGCCGCCATCATCGCCGGCTTCGACAGCACCTCGAACCTGGAGTCCGGCCTGCGCTACGGGCTCAAGACTGTGGGCACGGCCGCGCATTCCTTCACCCTCCTGCACGACTCCGAGCGCGAGGCTTTCGAGGCGCAGATCGCCTCCATGGGCGCGGGCACGGCCCTGCTGGTGGACACGTACGACGTCGAGGCGGCTGTCCGCACCGCCGTCGAACTGGCCGGCGACAAGCTCGGTGCGGTGCGCCTCGACTCCGGCGACCTTGTGGCGCAGGCGCAATGGGTACGCCAGCTCCTGGACGATCTGGGCAACGAGCGGACCCGCATCATCGTCACGTCCGACCTGGACGAATTCGCCATCGCCGCCCTGCAGTCCGCGCCGGTGGATTCCTACGGCGTCGGCACGTCCCTCGTGACCGGTTCCGGCGCCCCGACGGCCAGCATGGTCTACAAGCTGGTCAGCCGCACCGACGACGACGGCGAATTCGAACCCGTGGCCAAGGCCGCCAAAAACAAGACCAGCAAGGGAGGGCGCAAGTACGCGCTGCGCAAGCTCAACGAGCGCGGCACAGCCACCCAGGAAATTGTCGGAATCGGGCACCGCCCGGAGGACGACGGCAACGACCGTCCCCTGCTGCAGCAGTTCGTCAAGAACGGCGAACTCCTGCCCGGCTGGACCGGCGCGGAGGGTGTGCTGCGCGCGCGCCAGCGCCACGCGGACACCATGAAGGAGCTTCCCGCTGTCGTCAACCGGCTGCAGCGCGGCGAAGCAGCCATCCCCACCATCTACGAGGAGAACTGATGTCCCGCGCCCTGATCATCGTCGACGTCCAGAACGATTTCTGCGAAGGAGGCTCCCTGCCCGTCGAAGGCGGGGCGGAGCTCGCCGGCGCCATCAGCGAATACGTCGACGCCCACCACGGACAGTTTGACCACATCGTGGCGACCCAGGACTGGCACATTTCCCCGGGCGCGCACTTCTCGGAAGACCCGGACTTCGTCGACAGCTGGCCGACGCACTGCGTCGCAGGAACCCGCGGCGCCGAGCTCCACCCGGATCTCGACACCGAATACATCCAGGCCTACTTCCGCAAGGGCCAGTTCACCGCGGCCTACTCGGGCTTCGAGGGGCTGCTGGCCCCGGACGACGCCGTGCCCACCGGTGACCGGAAACCCGGCGCCATGCCGGCCTCCGGCACCGCTGCCGGCAGCAGCGCCGCCGGCAGCAGCGAATCCGACGGCTCCGACGACGGCGAGGCTCTTGCCGGCGACTTCGCCGCCGGCGAGGACGCGATCGGGCTGGACGACTGGCTGCAGAGCCACGACGTCGAGGACGTAGTGGTTGTCGGAATCGCCACCGACCATTGCGTTAAGGCGACTGCCCTGGACGGGGTGCAGGCCGGGTACTCCGTGACCGTGCTTCGCGATCTCACCGTCGGGGTGGCCGAGGATCTCGACGACGCCATTGCCGAAATGGAACTCGGCGGGGTCGACATCGCCTGAGCGGCGCGCGGGCCGGCCCGGCCGCGTATCGTCCTGTTTGTGTCGGCGCCTGTTTGTGTCGGCGTTCCGACGGACGCTGGCCGCAACATCCGCACCGCCGCAGTAGACTCGAAATCCTTGCCAATATCGTCTGACCAGTAAGAACCCCGGAGTACATCATGAAGAAGACCCTTACCGTCCTGATCGCTGCCGGGGCCCTGCTCGGTGCCGCCGGCTGCTCGGCCCCGCAAGACACCACCGAGGAAACCTGCGCCCGGATCCAGACCGTCGGCGCGGGGCCCACGTCCGCGGCGGACAAGGCCGGCATGATCCGCCTCGCCAACCGGCTCCGGCCCATCGAGGCCGCCGCGTCGGGAGAGATCCAGGCTCCGCTGCACTCCATCATCGAATACCTGGACGCGTCGGCCCAGGAGAACCCGGACTCCGCCAAGCTGGAGGAGCTGCAGGGGTCCTACACCGCTGCGGGCCAGAAGCTGAGCGCGCTCTGCGGCGCCGGCGGCCAGTAGCGTCGTACCTGCAGCCGCGAAGAGCTGTCAAAAAAGGACCGGGAAACCCCGGTCCTTTTTTGTGCTATTTGTGCCTGTTTCTTTGGGCCTGCGGCCGTTACTTCCGGCCGATGAACCAGTCCTGGAGCTTCCGCAGCCGGGTCTGCAGCTGTTCCTCGTTGGCCTGCGCCACGGCCGGGCCGCCACAGACCGTCCTGAGCTTCGTGTGGATGACGCCGTGCGGCGTGCCGGTGCGCGCGGACCAGGCGGCGACGTTCTTCGCCAGTTCGGTGCGCAGGTCCATCAGCATGCGGTGGTCCGGCACGGCGGGTACGGCCGCGGCACCCTGCGGCGCGCGCGCGTTCTTGCGGTTGAGCTGCTCGTGCTGGCGCTGCCGCAGCAGCGTGCCCACCTGTTCGGCGTCGAGCAGGCCTGGAATGCCGAGGAAGTCGAGCTCGTCCTCCGAGCCCACCTCGCCGCCGGTGCCGAACTCGCCGCCGTCGAACAGCACACGGTCAAAGGAGGCCTGCGAATCCAGCGCCTCGAACTTCCCCTTGGTCAGCGAATCGGAGGCTTTTTCCTCGCGGTTCGCCTCGTCCATCAGCGAGTCCTCCGGGTTGAAGAGGCCGTCGCCGTCCTCCTTCTCCGGGCGGTCCAGGGCATGGTCGCGCTCGGCCTCCATGGAGTTCGCCAGTGCCATCAGCTGCGGCACGGACGGCAGGAACACCGATGCCGTTTCTCCGCGTTTCCGCGCGCGCACAAAGCGCCCGACGGCCTGGGCGAAGAACAGCGGCGTGGCCGTGGAGGTCGCGTAGACGCCGACGGAGAGCCGGGGGACGTCAACGCCTTCGGAAACCATACGCACGGCCACCATCCAGCGCTTCTCGCTGGCGGTGAACTCCTCGATCTTGCTGGAGGCCTTCGCGTCGTCGGAGAGGATCACCGTGGGCGACTCGCCCGTGATCCTCTTCAGCTGTCCGGCGTAGGCCCGCGCGTCCTCGTGGTCGGTCGCGATGACCAGCCCGCCGGCGTCGGGAACGGTCCGTCGCACCTCGCTGAGGCGCTTGTCCGCCCCTGCGAGCACAGCGGGAATCCATTCGCCCGCAGGGTTCAGCGCGGTCCGCCAGGCCTGGGACGTGACGTCCTTGGTGACGGCCGCTTCGCCGAGTGAGGCCGCCATCTCCTCGCCGCCGCTGGTGCGCCAGCGCATCTGCCCGGAGTAGGCCATGAACATCACGGGACGGACCACGTGGTCCCGGAGCGCCTTGCCGTAGCCGTAGGTGTAGTCGGCCTTGGAACGCCGGATCCCGTCCCGGTCCTCAGCGTATTCCACGAACGGGATCGGCGACGTGTCGGACCGGAACGGCGTACCCGTCAGCGAGAGCCGCCGCGCTGCGGGTTCGAACGCCTCGCGGAGCCCGTCGCCCCACGACAAGGCCTCGCCGCCGTGGTGGATTTCGTCGAGGATGACCAGCGTGCGGGCGGCCTCGGTCTTGGCCCGGTGCAGCATCGGTTTGCTCGCCACCTGCGCGTAGGTGACAGCGACGCCGATGAAGCCGCGGCCGTGCTGGCCGTCGGCGTTTTTGAAGTTCGGATCGATGGCGATGCCCACCCTGGCGGCAGCATCAGCCCACTGGCGCTTCAAGTGGTCCGTGGGCGCCACGATGGTGACGCGGTTGACGATGTTGGCCTCGATCAGCATGGAGGCCACCCGCAGCGCAAAGGTGGTCTTGCCGGCGCCGGGCGTGGCGACCGCCAGGAAATCCCGGGGATG
The DNA here is from genome assembly GCF_059816125.1 of Arthrobacter sp. 001422645. NCBI lineage: Bacteria > Bacillati > Actinomycetota > Actinomycetes > Micrococcales > Micrococcaceae > Arthrobacter > Arthrobacter sp. 001422645. The sequence continues at coordinate 156,682 of NZ_JCBANT010000005.1, forward strand.
CGTGGTGAAGTAACTGTCGAGGGCTTCCTGCTGCCAGGCACGGAGTTTCGGAGCGGTGCCCCAGGCTGCCCGCTCCGGATACGCGGGAGGCAGTACGGGACCGCCAAAGAGTGTCTCTGTCACCTAGGTGCCCTCCATTCCGCGTACTGCCGCCGCTGACGGAGAAACCCAATTAAGCACAAAAACACCAATCTTTTTCGGATGAACCGTGAGTTGCCACCGGCCAGCATGGACCGGGCATCATTCGCCGGGAGAACAGCACTCCCGGGGCAGGGCGGCGCGGCTGAGCGCGGAACGTGAGGAGCTGTTGCGCCCCCGCCGTGCTAGGGCCGCGCTACTTGTCGCCGGAGCCCTTGCCGCCGTCGTTGCCCGGGCGGAGGCCGTCGTAGACCTCTTTGCATTCGGGGCAGACCGGGAACTTCTTCGGATCGCGGCCCGGCGTCCAGACCTTGCCGCACAGCGCGATGACGGGTTCACCGGACAGCGCGGATTCCATGATCTTTTCCTTGCGCACGTAGTGCGAGAAGCGTTCCCGGTCACCGGGTTCAACCTCCTGGCGCAGTTCCTCGCGCTCGATAGTGGCCGTGGACGTCCCCGCTCCGGAGAGCTCGCGCATCGGGTCGTTTTCGAGAGGATCGGTCATGCTGTTCATGAGATCCATCTTAGCCGCTGGATCGGACAGAACGGCGCCGGCAGGGCGGAGGCCCGACGGCGTCAGGGCTGCGGCTGGGCGCCAATACAGGGCGGCTACAGCCCTACAGCCCCTGCCACGACGGCTTGTTTTCGTAGCTGTGGCGGTAATAATCGGCGAGCCGCAGTGACGACGCCGCCGCTTCATCGACCAGGATCGTGGCGTGCGGATGCAGTTGCAGGACGGAGGCCGCGCAGATGGCGGCGACCGGCCCTTCCACGAGGTCGCGGACCGCCCGGGCCTTCTGCGCGCCGGTGGCAATGAGGATCACATGCCGGGCCTCCAGGATGGTTCCCAGTCCCTGCGTCACAACATGGTGCGGAACGTGGGACAGGCTTCCGAAAAACCGTGCGTTGTCCCGGCGTGTCTGCTCGATCAGGGTCTTGATCCGGGTCCGCGAGGCCAGGGATGAGCCGGGCTCGTTGAATCCGATGTGCCCGTCGGTACCCACTCCCAGCAGTTGCAGGTCCACTCCCCCGGCGCCGCGGATGGCGTCCTCATAGGCCTGGCAGGCTGCGGGGATGTCCGCGGCCGAGCCGTCCGGGCCGTGGACGTTTGTGGGGTCGATGTTCACCCGCTCGGTGAATTCGCGCCGGATCACCTCCCGGTAGGACTCCGGGTGGCCGGCCGGCAGCCCCACATATTCGTCCAGGGCAAAAGCCCGCACCTGGCTGAAGTCGAGTCCGTCCCGTTCGTGCCGCAGGACCAGCTCGTTGTAGACCGGCAGCGGTGATGAGCCGGTGGCGAGTCCCAGGACGGCGTCGGGTTTGCGCCGGAGCAGTTTCTCTATCGCGTCCGCCGCGAGGGCCGCGATCGGCTTAGTGCCGGACAGAATGACGACTTCCATGGCCCTGCCTTTACCTTTGCGTTGCCCTTCGCCTTAACTTCGCCGCTACCTCGCCGCATCCGTTGCCGGACGTCCCTTACTGGCAGGTTATCCCAGTCCGGTCCGCAGCGCCCGCGTCAGCGGTTGACGGCCAGCTGGGCCAGCAGCTCCGGCCCGCGGGCATCGAGCCACTTGCCGCCCAGCCGGACCCCGGCGGCCAACAACGCGAGCCCCAGGACCGGGCCCAACACCAGATTGATCCAGCCCGGCAGGGCGCTGCCGGTGACGAACTGTGCCGCCAGCAGTGCCGCCTCGGGGATGACCAGCACCAGGAGCACTCCCATGCCGCCGAACTGCACCGCCAGGGTCTGCGCCACATTGCCGGGCGGCTTCTTGAAGGGGCTGTCGCCGGGGAGCGGCACCGCGACGGTGTAGCGCGCCGAGACCACGGACGAAAGCCCGACCCCGCTGAACAGGACCCCGAGGGACAACCCGAGCACTCCGGGCAGGAGCTGCCAGTCCGCACCAAACAGGAACGGCAGGACGCTGAGCCCCACCACTACCGGCAGGGCGAAGACCAGGCACGCCACCGCGCGGCCGAGCCGGTCGTGGACCCCGCGCACGCCCGTGGCGACATGCAGCGCAAAGGCGGTGTTGTCATAGGACACGTCTGTCGAGATGGACCAGGCCAGCAGGAACGCGGTCAGCGGACCGACGAAGAGAAGCAGCCCGTAGGACCCCGTCTGCGTGGCTTGGAACAGGAACAGCACGGGCAGCAGCGGGACGACGACGAGGGAGCCGGAGTACCGGGGGTCCCGGAGCCAGTAGCTCAGGGACCGCGCCGCCACCGCGCCGGCAGGCGTCGCCGGGAACAGCCTGAAGAAACCCAGGCCGCCGGCCCTCTTTTTGGAGGTGCCGGCATAGGGCGTCGTCACGAGCGCCCGCTGCAGGAGGAGCTTCCAGCACAGCGCGAGTCCGGCGAGGGTGGCCAGGGCGATCAGGAACTTCAGGCCTGCAGCGCCATAGCTCCCCACGGCAAGCTCGCCGCCGAGGGACCACGCGGCCCCGGCCGGGGTCCAAGACAGCGTGCGGGCCAGCGCGGCCAGGAAGTCCCCGGATCCGGCAATCCCTTCGGCGACGCCTGTCACGATCGGGCCCATCAAGACGAGGGGAATCAGGAAGACCACAGCGCTGGCGTCCTTGAAGCGGCGGGAACTCGCAAGCCCCGCCGTGGCAGTGGTGACCACTTTGGACAGCACAATGCAGCTGAGCACACCGAGGACCGCCCCCACCAGCGCGCCCGCTGCGGCGGGGAGGCTCCGAGACCAGGTCCCGACGGTGCCGAGTGCCACCAGGGCGGTCGCCGTGCCCGGGATGCCGATCAGCCCGCCGAGTGCCAGCCCGGTCAGCAACTGCGGCATCGGCACGGCGAAGGTGGTGAACCGGGCCGGGTCCAGTGTCATATCGGCGGCCGCGGCCGCGACCGGAATAACCGCCCAGCCCAGCAGCGCCGCGGCGCCGCCCAGGACCACCACCGTCTGCGCCAGCCCGGCGTCCTGTCCGCGGAGCACCAGGAGCCCCGCGATGGCGAGCCCTACGAGTCCCAGCGCATACAGCACGCCGATGCCGAGACCCACCAGCTGCCAAGGGCTGCGCCGGACACTATTGCGCAGCAGGGTCAGCTTGAGCCTTAGAAGGTGCGCAACCATTCCAGCCCTTCCGTGTGGTTGCGGCCGCCGACTAGCTGGACGAAGCGGTCTTCGAGGGACGCGCCCGCGCGGACCTCGTCGACCGTCCCGGCGGCCAGCAGCCGTCCGGCCGCCACGACGGCGACGTGGTCGCACATCCGCTGGACGAGGTCCATCACGTGGCTGGAGACGATGACAGTGCCGCCGGAAGCCACGTAGCGGTCCAGGATGTCGCGGATGTTGGCGGCGGACACCGGGTCCACGGATTCGAACGGCTCGTCGAGCACCAGCAGCCGGGGCGCGTGGATGAGCGCCGAGGCGAGGGCGATCTTCTTGGTCATGCCGGCGGAGTAGTCCACTACCAGTGTGCCGGCGTCGGGGCCCAGGTCCAGGGCAGCGAGCAGTTCCGCCACGCGTCCGGACACAACGTCCTTATCCATGCCGCGCAGCAGCCCGGCGTAGGTCACCAACTGCTCGCCGGTCAGCCGGTCAAAGAGCCGTACGCCGTCCGGCAGTATGCCCATCAGCTTCTTGGCTTCCAGCGGCTGCCGCCATACATCGACGCCGTGCACGAACGCCGTGCCGAAGTCGGGCCGCAGCAATCCCGTGGCCATCGACAGTGTGGTGGTTTTGCCGGCGCCGTTCGGGCCGACGATCCCGAAAAAGGATCCCGCCGGAACGTCCAGGCTGAGGCCGTCGACGGCGATCTTCCCGCCAAAGCGTTTGGCCAGCCCGCGCAGGGACAGGGCCGGGACCGGCGGGGGCGGCTGGTTTTCAGGGGCATGCGGACCCGGTTGCTGAAAAGTCATGTCGTCAGACTAACCGCCCTATGGCGCGGAACGGATCGTCCGCAAGGCGTACCCCTGCGGGCGGACCTTACTCTCCCTGCGGGAGGGCCTGCGAGAAGGCCCTGCTAGAAGGAGTGGCGGGGAATCGCACGTTCGTACTGCGGCGGCCAGGCCAGCTCATGGCCCAGCTCGAACGCAGCGCGCAGCCACCAGTGTGGATCGCGGAGGGCGGCGCGGGCGATGAAGACCCCGTCGGCCTGGCCGGTGGCAACGGCATGCTCGGCTTGACCGGCCGACGTCAGCAGCCCCACAGTGCCGGTCCTGACCCCGGTTTCACGCCGGATGCGCGCGGCGAAGCCGGTCTGGTAGCCGGGTCCCGCGGGGATCTGCTGCCATGCCACGGCGCCGCCGCTGGAGACGTCCACGAGGTCCACTCCGTGTTCCGAGGCTGCCTTGGCCATCCGGACCGAGGCTTCCGCATCGATGCCGCCCTCGGCCCAGTCCGAGGCGGAGATGCGCAGGAGCAGCGGCATGGAGTCGGGGATGACGTCCCGCACGGCATCCACCACGGCGAGGGTCAGCCTGTTCCGGCCGGCCTCGTCGCCGCCCCAGCGGTCTGTGCGGTCGTTGACGAGGGGACTCTGGAACTGGTGCAGGAGGTAGCCGTGGGCGCCGTGGATTTCGATCGTGTCGAAACCGGCGCCGACCGCCCGTTCCGCCGCAGCGGCGAAATCGGCGATCACGCCGTCGATCTCGTCCTCCGTCATTGCCGAGGGCGCGTCGTAGCCGTCAAAGGCTGAGGTGCCGGGACCCACGGTGGGCCAGCCGCCGTCGGCGGCAGCCACCGTACCTTTCTGTCCGGAGAACGGCCAGTACGACGACGCCTTCCGGCCTGCGTGCGCCAGCTGGGTGCCGATCTTGGCCTCTGCGGCTCCGTGCCGGTGGACGAAGGCCGTGATCCGCTCCCAGGCCGCAGCCTGGTGGTCGTTGTAGAGTCCGGCGTCACGCGGGCTGATCCGTCCGGCGGCGTTGACGGCGGCCGCCTCGGTAAGGATCAGTGCTGCACCCCCGGTGGCGAACGAGCCCAGATGCATCAGGTGCCAGTCGGTGGGGACCCCTTCCCCGGTTTCGGGCTCGCAGCTGTACTGGCACATCGGCGACACCCAGCCGCGGTGCTGAAGGTGCAGGGAGCGCAGTTCCAGCGGCGTAAAAAGCGCCGACCCCATCAGAAGAGGACCCGGGCCAGGTTCTGGCGCGCTTTTGCCACGCGGTCATCGGTGGCGCCGACGACGTCGAACAGTTCCAGCAGCCTGACCCGGGCCGTTTCCCGCTCCGGGCCGAAGTTCCTGCCAATGAACGCGACGATCCGGCCCAGTCCGTCCTCGACGTGTCCGCCGGCGACGTCCAGGTCGGCCACGCCGAGCTGGGCCTCAAGGTTGTCCGGCTCGTCGGCGGCGAGCTGGCGCAACGCGTCAGTGTCCGCGGCGGAGAGCGGCTGGAGCCGGCCCATCAGCTCCACCTGGGCGAGCCCGGCCTTGGCTTCGGCGTCGGCGGGCATTTCCAGCAGGGCCTGGCGGTACGCGTCCGCGGCCGCTGCGTAGTCCCCGGCTTCGATCGCGTCAAACGCCTTCTGGTGCAAAGGAGGCAGCGGCGGAGCCTCGGGGCCGTCCGCGGCGGGTCCGCCCGCACCGATCCGTCCGGTGACGCCGTTGGCTGAGGCCACCTTGAGCAGTTCATCGAACAGGCTGCGGACCTGCGGTTCCTCGGCTCCGCCTTGGAACAGGGGCACCGGCTGGCCCTTGACCAACGCCACGGCGGTGGGAACGGCCTGCACCTGGAACGCCTGGGCGAGCTGCGGGAACACCTCGACGTCGGCGGCACCGAGGACCAGCCGGCCGTCGTAGCTGTCCACGATCCGCTCGAGGACGTCGACCAGTTCGGCGGAGCCGGGCGAGTAGGCCGCCCAAAGCGCGACGACGACAGGAACCTGGGCCGACAGCTCAACGAGTTCCTGGAAATTGGCTTCGGTGATGTCCACCCGGAGCGGACGGCCGGCGTGGTCCTCGTCCCCGTTGCCCGCGGCCGGGGATCCCGGTGTGCCCGCCGTGCCTGAGGCGGCCGGCGGCGCGACGGGCCGCTGTTTGAGGGAGGACAGGTCGACGGCGCCCCGCAGGTTGAGCGGGTTGGCAGCAGCGGGCGGGACCGGGCGGGAGGCTGGCGAAGTCATGGTTCCACTCTAGCCATACCGGCCCCTCCCGGTGCCACTTGAACGAGCCCGGACAGCAGAAAGGACCCGGCCAGCGGGCCGGGTCCTTTCTGTATCTACTGGTACCCCTGCGGTCCTACTTGAAGCTGGCCCCGACGAGGCCGCGGGTGGCGGCAACAAGTTTCATCGGGTCCGACGAGCCTGCCGGCGGGATGTAGACAGCGGCGGATTCGGCGAATTTCAGCACCATGCCGGTGCTTGTCTCCTTGCCGCCCGCGAGGGCCGCAGCGTCGTCGCCGATGGTCAGCTTGTCGCCGGAGGCCTTGGGCGTGCCGTCGAACGAGAAGTCCAGTCGGCCCAGGGCCAGGGCCCCGCCGTCGGCGGTCCGGAAGACCACAACGCTCTCCGGAACCAGTTTGTGGCTGAAGGCGAATTTGCCGTTGACGCCGGACTTCACCACATCGGCCTGGTAGGCGAGGGTGTCCGCGATGTACGGCGAGGACTTACCTTCCGCGAGCTTGTCCTTGAACTTGGACCCGGCGGAATTCAGCCGGTCACCCAACCCGGTCAGCGCTTCCTGGCCGCTGTAGAGGAGACCGGTTTTGTCCGTCGGTGCCAGTGTCCCGGTGCCGTCGCGCTCGATCCCAGGGAAGGTGGTGCCGGGCTGGAGCGGGGTGGTAAGGACCAGCTTGTAGTTCTCCCGCGGGGAGGCCTGGGTCAGGGTGAGCAGCTGCGGAACAACATTGCCCTCGCCCTGGGTCACCGCCATGACCTTGCGCGGCCAGGCGCGGTCCTCGGTGACCACCGTGGTGAGGAGCTTGGTGGCGCGGACCGGCATCCGGGGCTCGTACGAGCCGACGCGGGAGCGGATCTTGTAGTTCTGCGAGCGGACTTCGAGCTCAGGACCGGCGACGCGGGGCTTCAGCTTGTTGGCGTCCTTGGCCGCGTCTCCGGCGTCGGACGCGCTGGCAACCTGCTCCAGGATGCGGCGGAACTGGGTATCGAGCAGCACCGGGGATGCCGATGCCGGCTCTGCGCTGGCCGAGGCCTCGCCCGGTGTCGGGGCGGGCGTCTGGCTGGCCTGTGCGGCCACTCCGCTGCCTGCGACGGCGGTGGCGGTCAGCACGGCGACGACCGCTCCGGAGCGCCGCAGCCGCTGCGCGGCGGTCAGCGGTGCGGCGGAGGACTTCTCGGCGGTGTTCGTGGGGGCCGCGTTCGTCGGGGCGGTGTTCGTGGGGGTTGCGCCCTTGGCGTCAGCACCCTTCGCATCAGCCGCCGGCGATCCGACAACGGGCACCGCGGACGTGGCTTCGGCGGACTTCCGGGCCTCGCTGCGGGCCGCGGCCTTGGCCTGCGCACGGCGGGCAAAGCTGCTGCCGCCGTCCGAATCACCGGTTGAACCGCCGTCGGCGCCGGGACGCGCACCGGACTTGGACTTGGGCTTGAGCACCATCAGGGCGATGCCGGCCAGGATCAGCAGGCCGCCCAGGACCATCAGCGGGATGGCCCACGGAGTGGAGGTGTCGTTCGGGAAGGTCATGGTGATCGAGGTGGGGGCCGGCTTGGTGCCGTCCGTTGCGAGCAGCAGCGACCAGTCTCCGTCGGCCGGTGCGTTCCAGTTGTACGTCAGCTCTCCGCTGGCGTTCTCTGTGCTGACCCAGAGATCGGAACCTGCCGGTGAGGGTGAGGCGGCTTCACCTTCCGCGTGCGTCAACTGCAGCGCCTTGCCGTCCTCGGAGACGCCCGAGACCGTGTTGTGCGCGGTCTTTCCGACCCAGGCGTCAACGTCGTCCGGACGGCCCGCGGCCAGCATAAAGCTGCCCTCCCCCTTGACCGTGATGGTCACCGTGCCGTCGCGCATGGTGCGCAGCTTCTCGTCAAAAACGGTCAGCGGAGCAGCGGTGGCACCCTCGGGTGCGGTGGCGGTCACGGTCTCGGCCGGAGCCCAGAAAGTCTTCTGGCCGACTCCTGCCAGCAGTGTCAGGAGGCCGAGCAGCACTAATGCAACTGCAGTCTTGAAACGCAAAATATTACCTATCATCAGCGGACACGTAGCTTCAATAGTAACCGTTTTGTTACCACCGAGTCAGATCGAGGCTGTTGTCAACCCCCTCCGGGCCACCCGCCGGAGCCGCCTGACCCCTCCAAAACAAGCCTGCTGATAGTGTTTGCGGTGATCATCACACAGGGGCCGCCGCGGCGTCTCCGCCGGGGATATACAGAGATTAAAGGGCTTTCAACGCAGTGACTGGACACACGGACTCGTCCCCCTCAGGACCGGAAGAAGACCTGGAATCCGGCAGCACGGCGGGAAGTCCGCAGGAGCAGGTTTCCCCTCGCCGCGCCGCCCTGGCCGGAGTGCTGAGTTCGATGGCGCACCGGCTTCGCCAGCCTCTTCCCGGAGCGCAGCCACGGCTCCGCTTTGAGATGCCGCCGGAACAGGAAAACGACCCGACGACGCCGGAGACGGAGACGGGCACCCGCTTCGGCAACCCCGGCCCGCGGATGTCCTCCCAGCACCCCCTCTACGTCGGCTTCATGGGGACGGTCGGCGTCGGCGTTGCCCTGCTGGTCTACTGGATCGGCTCCAACACGACGCAGCTGATTCTCTGGATCGTAGCGGCGCTGTTCATCGCCTTGGGCCTGGACCCGGTGGTGCGCTGGCTCGAAGGAAAGAAGGTCCCCCGCGCCGCAGGCATCGTGATTGCCGTCGCCAGCCTGGCCCTGGGTGTCGCCGCCTTCTTCGCCACGCTGATCCCGACGATCGTGCAGCAGGTCACCCAGATCGTCGAGGAGGCGCCGCGCTGGATCACGGAGTTCATCAACTCTGATTTCTTCCGCAGCATCGACAACCAGTACGGCGTGCGGGAACGCATCTCCCAGGAGCTGGAGAAGTTCGTCAATGATCCCGCGGCGATGGGCGGCATCTTCGGCGGGGTGGTCGGGTTCGGCTCCACCGTGGCGAACGGCCTGTTCGGCGCCCTGATCGTGCTGGTCCTGAGCCTCTACTTCCTGGCCGCCCTGCCGGCCATGAAGAAGTGGGGCTACCGCCTGGCCCCGCGGTCCCGCCGGGCCAGGGTTGAGGCCCTGTCCGAGGAGATCACCGGTTCCGTGGGCAATTACGTGATCGGCCAGGCCGTCGTTGCGCTGGTGAACGCGACTTTCGCGTTCATCGTGATGTCGATTGTGGGCGTCCCGTTCGCCGTCCTGCTGGCCTTTGTGGTGGCCCTGCTGGCATTCATTCCCCTGGTCGGCGGCCTGATCGCCGGTGTCATCGTCACGCTGATCGCGCTCACTGCAGGCTGGCAGACGGCAGTGGTCTACGCCGTCTGCTATTTCGCCTACCTGCAGTTCGAGGCGTATTTCATCTCCCCGCGCATCATGCAGAAGGCCGTCGCGGTTCCCGGCGCCGTCGCCGTCATCTCGGTGATCGCCGGCGGCAGCCTGCTCGGCGTGCTCGGCGCGCTCATCGCGATCCCCACCGCCGCCGCCATCATGCTGTTGGTCAAGGAAATCTTCATCGTCCGCCAGGACAACCACTAACATTTTCCGCTACGGAAAAGGACAGCCGCTGCGTGGATCCACGTAGCGGCTGTCCTTTTCCGTAGCGGAAACCCTCAGGCGTGGGCTGTGGCCACCGGGCCGTCCCAGGACTGCGGCAGTTCGGTGCTTGTTCCGCCCGGCACTACCTCGTCGACAATCTCGTTGAGCACCCGGCCGGCGTACTTCTCCCCCACCCACAGGTGCTTGGCCCCGTCCACGCCCACGACGCGGGCCTGCGGCACCACCTCGAAGCGCTCCCTGGCCCCGGCCGGCTGGAGGTAATCGTCCAGCTCGGGAACCAGGACCTTGAGCGGTTTGCCGGAGGCAGCCCACTCCTTCAGGTGCACATCCGTGGCCCGGTGCAGCGGAGGGGACAGCAGGATGGCGCCCTCCACCTCGGAGGCCACCGGCTCGGACGCCCCGTACATCAGCGCGAGCTCGGTGCCGAAGGACCAGCCCACCAGCCAGCGGTTCGGCAGTCCGCGGTCGACGGCGAACTTCACGGCCGCCTCGACGTCGAGGCGTTCGCCGATACCCTCCTCGAACGCTCCCTCGCTGGTTCCCCGCGGCGAGCCGGTGCCGCGGGTGTTGAACCGGAGCACGGCGATACCCGCGAGGGCGGGCAGCCGGTAGGAGGCCTTGCGGTAGACGTGCGAGTCCATGAATCCGCCGTGGGTCGGCAGCGGATGAAGGGTGATCAGGGTGGCCTTCAGCTCGCCGGACTCCGGGAGCGCCAGCTCCCCGACGAGCCGGTGCCCGTCGGCGGTGCGGAGCTCCACGTTTTCCCGGCGGGCCGGGAGAACGGTGGAGGCGCGGATCGCGGTCGGTCCGGAAGGCTGGCTGAAGACGTACGACGCCGGGTCAAAACTCATGCGTCCAGCTTAGCTAAAGCAGCCGGCGGCGCTGCCCCTGCAACAACTCCGCTTCCGGCAAACAACCGGCGGAGCAGTCAGCGATACCGGTAGCTGCGTGACGTCCAGCAGTTGGTATGCCAGTGCCGCCGCTCCGCCAGCCCGGCTGCCGCCCCGAAGAGGTGGTCCTCGGACCACACGACGAGGTGCGCCACACCCGGCAGCACCGCCGTCGAACAGCCCGGACAGATGTACGTCTTCTCGGCGCGGCTGGCGGTGATCGGCCGGACCGACCACTCGCCGTCCGGTGCGCTTTCCCGGCGCGCGAAGCCCGACCGCGCGCGTTCCAGGTCCAGCTCCGGCACCGGCCCTCCTTTGGCGCCGGGCTTGGGCAGTTTGCCGGACCCGGCGCGTCCTGACACGGCTCGGCGGGGGCGGTTGGAACGGGGCATGGTTCCATTCTGCCCCAGCGCGGGTGCCCCCTGTCGCCGCAGACGGTAGTGTTGACCGGGTGCGTTTAGTCATAGCCCGTTGCTCCGTTGATTATGTCGGCCGGCTCAAAGCCCATCTCCCGCTCGCCACCCGGCTCCTGCTGGTCAAAGCCGACGGTTCCGTGCTGGTCCATTCCGACGGCGGATCCTACAAGCCGCTGAACTGGATGAGCCCCCCGGCGTCCCTGCGGGTCTCCACCCCGGACGAGGTCGACGTCGAAATCGGCGTGGTGGAGCAGTGGACCGTCCAGTCAGCCAAGACCGACGACCGGCTGATCATCAACATCCATGAACAGCTCCATGACACCTCGCATGAGCTAGGCCAGGACCCCGGGCTCATCAAGGACGGCGTGGAAGCGGATCTCCAGCGGCTGCTGGCCGACCAAATCGAACTCCTGGGCGCCGGCTTCTCCCTCATCCGCCGCGAGTACTTCACCGCCATCGGCCCGGTGGACATCCTCGCCCGGGACGCCAAGGGTGCCACCGTGGCCATCGAACTCAAACGCCGCGGTGACATCGACGGCGTCGAGCAGCTCACGCGCTACCTCGAACTGCTCAACCGCGACCCCCTCCTGGCGCCGGTCCGCGGCATTTTCGCCGCCCAGCAGATCAAGCCCCAGGCCAAGGTCCTGGCAAACGACCGCGGCATCGACTGCGTCACCCTGGACTACGACGCAATGCGCGGCGTCGACGACGTCGAATCCCGGCTCTTCTGAGGCCCGCACTGCGGCTCCGGAAGAGAACCCGGCCGGCGGTAATGCACCGTTGATAACGTTGGTCGACCCTTTGTACAAAATTTATGCCAATTGTGCGCCGTGCCCGTTGACCTGACGCAACTGGCATGAAATTCTTATACGAGTCTTTGTGTAGGTGTTTTTTCATGCTCGCAAGACATGTTGCGAGCGTGAAGCGCCTGCCGCCGAAGCCCGGATATTCCGGCCCCACAGCCCAGGTTCTTCTCGCGGAGTGACCAAGTCCGGCACGAAGTGTGCCGGCCTTAATCAAGATCCATAATGAGGAGAAATACATGGCACAGGGAACTGTCAAATGGTTCAACGCTGAAAAGGGCTTCGGCTTCATCACCCCGGACGACTCCGATGGCGATGTCTTCGTTCACTACTCCGAGATCCAGACCGGCGGCTTCAAGACCCTCGACGAGAACGCCCGCGTTCAGTTCGAAATCGGCCAGGGCGCCAAGGGCCCCCAGGCAACCGGCGTGACGCTGGTCTAGTACCGCGTCGCGGAACTGCCTATGGCAGTCTCCGCAAAGAATGATCCCCGGCCCTAGTGCCGGGGATCATTTTTTTTGCTTTGTTGGCGGACTGTTCCGCGCACGGTGCATTGTTTTAGGGAACGTTTGGGCGCCCGCCCAATTGACGGGTCCGCATTGCTGCGGGACGTTTGTTGCACCCACATTGTTGAACTCGGCCGTGGCACGTGCCTTTCTGCACTGCGGCGCGTAACGGCATTAGCGCACGAGGGTCCTCAGCAACCGGGCGCTTTGCCGCACGGACAGGCCCGGAAGATAGGCGCGGCTCAGCGCCCTGCCCATGGCGGGCAGGTGCAGGGGGTCCTGATAATAGAGGTACAACGTCCGGTACTCGGGTTTGAAACGGGACTTGAATGTTGCCAACGAACGGAACCCGTAGATGGGCTCGAGCGCTTTCCCCACGACGTCGAGAATTCCCGCCAGCCCGCCGGATCCGGCCTCCTGGCCGGCAACGTCAGCCACCGTCGCGGTGTCCTTCGCCAGCGGCGATCCGGACAGCGAAATCACGTCCACCGTGCTCCGCAGCTCCAGCACCGCGGACGCGATCAGGAATTCCATAACCCCGGGGAAGGCGTCGCCGCGGCGCCGCATGAAGTCCAGCGTCCAGCTCACGAGGCGCCCGTCCGCGTACACCGGCAGCCAACTCGTGACGCCCTGGACCTGGCCCCCGGCGTCGACCGCCAGGCAGCAGAGCACCTCTCCGTCCTCCAGCTCGTCGATCCCGCCGAGGGTGAACCCCATCTCCGGGACGGATTTCTGTGCGGCCCACTCCTCCGAGACCTCGACCAGCTGGGCGCGGAGCGCAGGCGCAAAGTCCGCGTAGCGGCCCCACACCGCTTGCACGCCGGTTTTGTCCGCCCGGTTGAGGGCGGTACGGACGTTTTGCCAGTCCTTGCCCTTGAACTCGAGCATGCGCACCGCGAGCCTGGTTTCCTGGGCCACCGCCACCCGCCGGAAACCGCGGCCCTTCAGCATCGGCCACAGCTCGTCCGTGCAGGAGTAGAAGCAGGGAATGAGTGCGTGTTCGGCGCAATACCGGATGAAGCCCGTTGCGGTCTCCTCGCGGAACGCCGCCGGGCCGAACGGTCCGGCCAGAGTCAGCGCGACGTTGCCGTGCTGCTGGTAGGCCACTCCCCCGCGGCCATCCGGGGCGAACCAGTACCTGTTGGGCTCCCACAGCGCCATCCAGGACAGCGAGTCGCCGCCCTGGCGGATCAGGCTGCGGGCCGCGTCGCGGTCATCGGCTGCGGCGTCGGTACGATGCAGCCTGCGCTGCAGAACCACCCAGACGGCGGCCAGGGCCACCGCCCAGAAGATGATGCCGGTCGTGGCGAAGAGGAAGGCCTCGGCGGCGTTACGGCCCTGAAAGATGCGGCTGTAGATTCCGGGGATGGGAAGCGGCAGGTACTGCCGGGAGAGCTCTGCGGCCAGGCCCAGGAGGCCGCCGTCCCGGTCCATGCCGCCGGCGGCCAGCCAGACCCCTGTGTAGCAGGAGGCCAGCACCAGCCAGGTGCCGCCGACGACGGCGGCGAGGGCACGGCGGGCCCGGGGGCTCGTTTCGACGCGGAACTGGCGGCGGTTGGCGGCGAGCAGCACCACAAGCACGAGCGGAACCACTACGAGCGGCAGGACGTGGACCACCCCGGATCCCAGCAGGCCGGTGCGCGGGCGGTCGGGGTATTGGTGGATCCTGGCGAACAGCGACAGGTAGACGGCGGCCATGACCGTGACGGCGAGCTGGAGGGTGATCGCGATCCGCAGCGCGAGCCGGCGCCCGTGCCGCATGCCGTCGGCGCAGATGAGCAGCAGCACCACCGGTACCACGGCCAGTGCGAGGCCCAGCGGCCCCGCGAAACCGGCGCGTCCGGCCTCCAGGCACGTGACGTCGACGCTGCCCCCGCAATATCGTTCCATCTGGGTCAGCGTGGGGAGCGGATTCAGGACGACGTCCCGCAGCAGCGCCAGTGGCCCGGTGGGGGTCCGGACCATGGCCGTCAGGATGGGACCGACGGCGAAAATCGCGACGGTCAGGGCCAGGAGATTGCGGGTTTCGCGTCCCGTGGAGCGGTGGCGGTGCAGCGTGCCCCGGTCGCCTTGGATCCACCAGCCGGCCGCCAGCCCCGCCAGTGCACCGGCGAACCCGACGACGGTCTCCGCGTGCCCGACATACAGCACGAGCATGAGGGAGATGGAGACAACCGCGGTGCGCAGTCGGCGTTGCCACAGCGTGGGCAGCAGACCGCTGGACGCCAGCGAGACGCCGAGGACCGCCGCGTACGGGCCCATCAGCCGCGCGTCAACCATCCGGCTGAGCCATCCGTCGTCGGCGTAGCGGGCAAGCTGCGTCAGCAGCAGGAACAGCGTCACCGCGGCGAACTGGGCGGCGAAGTAGAACATGGCGGTGCGCCGGGTCCCCAACTTCCGCTCGGCCAGGCCCAGCAGAAGCAGGATCATCAGCGCGGCCGCGGCGTAGGCCAGCAGGTTGGTGGCAAAGAACAGGGAGGTGAACAGCGACCACCACTGTCCGGCTTTCAGCGCGGGGGCGCTGACGGAGGCCACGTCCAACAGCGATTCCGGCGGCCCGGAGAGAAAGCTTCCGGTGGCCGCACCAGTGACCAGGAAGACCGCCAGGACTGTCAGGGTGAACGGTACGGCGCGCAGATGCCCCAGTGATTGGCGCAGGCCCTCGCGTCCCAGGCCCTGGAGGGAAGTGGCCCCGGTCCCCCGCGGCTGTGGCGTTGCCCCCGGACTCACTGCCGGATTCCCCAGCGGGACGCAAGGAAGTCGAGCCCGGAGGTCAGCCCCTGGGACGCCGTGTCCCAGGAGTGCCCGGCACCGGCAACGGGGCGAGACTCCACCGTGAACCCGGCGGCGCGCGCGGCGTGGGACAGGATCTCCATGTAGCCGATGAATTCAGGGTCCCGTTCACCGGCGCCGAAGTAGATGGCATGCCCGTCGAAACGGCGGTCCTGCATGAGCCGCAGCGGTGTCTGGCGGTCGAAGGTTTCGGTGTCTCCGTCGAAGGAGGCGGCGATGGTTTTTTCGCGCTCCTTGGCGAGGGCGGGTTCCTTCTCGCTGGAGAACGCCAGCGCGGAACTGTAGATGTCGGGGTGCCGGGTCACCATCTGCATCGCGCAGGTTGCGCCGAAGGAGAAGCCGCCGGCCGCCCACCGCGAGGGGTCCTGATCCACGTCCAGGGTCTGTTTGATCCAGCCAGGCACGTCCACGGAGAGGAAGGTGTCGGCCCGGGCGATCCTGCTGTCCATGCAGAGGGTGTTGCCCGAGGAGTAACCGTTGGGGTCCACCACCACCACCACCGGGGCCACACCGTGGTGCTCCGCCGCGTACCGGTCCATGCGGCCACGCAGTGCGCCGCCTGTGAGCCAGTCCGCCGGCGCGCCCGGCTGGCCGGCGAAGAGGACCAGTACGGGAAGGGCAGGCCGCGGGCTGGCCCGGTAGGCCGGCGGGAGGTAGATGTAGGCCTCGCGGCTCTCGAAGCCGGAAGTTGTGCCGGGGATTGCAGCGCGCCGCAGCACGCCGCCGTCGGGCAGCCCGGCCGGCGGGCTCCACCCGGCCAGGCTGCTGCCGGCAGGGGCTCCCGGCGTGCGTTTCAGCCCGTCTTCCAGTGGCTGGACCCGCGCCACGGCAGTGCCCAGCAGGTCGCTGACGGTGTGGTTGAGGCCAAAGTAGATGTTCGTCTGGACGGCGGAGAGGATGATCACGCCCAGCAGGGCGCCCGTTGACAGCGCGGCAATCCGCGCCGGGCGGGGCCGGTCTCCGCGCCCAGGGGACCGGATGTATCCGGGCCGCCAGGTTCCCCACAGCCGCGTGAGCCAGAGCAGCAGCGCCGTGACCGCGGGAAGGGACCAAGCCAGGACCTCACCCGGCAGTTCCCCGGGGACGACGGAAAAAACGTAGATCATCAGCCAGTGCGCACCGGCGAGCAACGCGGCGGCGGACAGGATGGCAACGGCGACGGGAAGGAGGAGTTCCGGCCAGCGGGGGCCGGCCGCGTCCCGGCTGCGGCGCCGTCCCGCATGCCGGACGAGGTAAGCCGCGCCCGCAGCACCCACAGCCCAGGCGATCCACACCACCGGCCCGTCCACGAGCCGGAGGTCTTCGATGTAATGCACCCGGGTTAGCGCCAGGTGCCGACGCCGATGACCGGCCCGGCCTCAAGCCAGGAGGACAGCCCGGTGTAGGCGTCGAACCGCATCGCGAGCAGGACGTCTTGCCCTTCGTACCGGAGTTCTACAATCACGGCGTCGGGCTGGACCTTGACGAGCTCGGATTCGGTGGGCTTGCGCCGGCCGACCAGTTCCAGGGAGCTCCGCCGGAATGAGTGCTTGGGCCGCATGCTCAGCGAAGCAAGGCGGAACCACTCAAGGTCGTTGTCCTGATAACGACAAACCCCCATCTGCCAGCTGTTTCCAGCCGTGCAAATGGAGGCGTCCACCGTGCCCAGGGCGCGCCGCAGATTGAAGCGGCGCACCCCGGAAAGGCACAGTGCAAGTACCAGCAACGCAAAGATCGTTGCCAGGACGATGAACGGAATAACAGTATCGTTCATCAAGGTCGTGCTAGCGGATCCCCGCAGTAGCCGCGTCGCCCATTTGGGCGTTGTCAGCAACAATGACGACCCGGTTGTTGTCGACGGAGAAGAAGCCGCCGTCGACAACTACAGCAATGCGGTCACCGGACACCGGCTGGATTGCCAGTTCACCTTCGGCCAGAATCGCCAGCAGGGGCGAGTGGCCGGGCAGGATTCCGATTTCACCATTGCTGGTGCGGGCCTTGACCATCTGGGCCGCTCCGGACCACACGAAGTGGTCCGCTGCGACAATCTCAACCTCAAGCTCAGCCATATTACTTGGTCTGTTCCTGGATCTTGGCCCACTGGCGCTCGACGTCATCGAGGCCGCCGACGTTGAAGAACGCCTGCTCTGCGATGTGGTCCAGCTCGCCGTCGCAGATCGCGGTGAAGCCTTCAACGGTGTCCTTGATGGACACGGTGGAGCCTTCGACGCCGGTGAACTGCTTGGCGGTGTAGGTGTTCTGCGACAGGAACTGCTGGATGCGGCGTGCACGCGACACGACGATCTTGTCTTCTTCAGAAAGCTCGTCAACGCCGAGGATGGCGATGATGTCCTGGAGTTCCTTGTTCTTCTGCAGGATCTGCTTGACGCGGACGGCCGTATTGTAGTGGTCGTTGCCGATGTACTGCGGATCCAGGATGCGGGAGGTCGACGTCAGCGGGTCAACGGCCGGGTACAGACCACGGGAAGCGATTTCACGGGAAAGTTCCGTGGTCGCGTCGAGGTGTGCGAAGGTCGTGGCCGGGGCCGGGTCGGTGTAGTCATCTGCGGGGACGTAGATGGCCTGCATCGAGGTGATCGAGTGGCCCTTGGTGGACGTGATGCGCTCCTGGAGGAGACCCATCTCGTCAGCCAGGTTGGGCTGGTAGCCCACGGCCGAAGGCATGCGGCCGAGGAGGGTGGAGACCTCGGAGCCCGCCTGGGTGAAGCGGAAGATGTTGTCGATGAAAAGCAGCACGTCCTGGTTCTGCACATCGCGGAAGTACTCCGCCATGGTCAGGGCGGACAGCGCCACGCGCAGACGCGTTCCCGGCGGCTCATCCATCTGGCCGAAGACAAGGGCGGTGTCCTTGAGGACGCCTGCCTCTTCCATTTCAACCCAGAGGTCGTTACCTTCACGGGTACGCTCGCCGACACCGGCGAACACCGAGGTGCCACCGAAGTTGCGGGCCACACGGGTGATCATTTCCTGGATCAGCACGGTCTTGCCGACGCCGGCACCACCGAACAGACCGATCTTGCCACCCTTGATGTACGGGGTGAGAAGGTCGATGACCTTGATGCCGGTTTCCATCATCTCGGTGGAACCCTCAAGCGTCGCGAAGGCGGGAGCCTTGCGGTGGATGGGCCAGCGCTCGGTGATCTCGAGTTCCGACTCAGCCACGTCAAGCGGCTGTCCGAGGACGTTGAAGATGTGTCCCTTGACGACGTCGCCGACAGGCACGGAAATGGGGGCACCCGAGTCCACTACGGCGGTGCCACGGACGAGTCCGTCGGTTGCCTGCAGGGAGATGGCGCGAATGACGTTGTCGCCGAGGTGCAGCGCAACCTCGAAGGTGATCGTCTTGGTCTCACCGTTGAGAGTAATCTCGGTGGTGAGTGCGTTGTAAATCGAGGGGATTGCGTCAGCCGGGAATTCGACGTCGACAACCGGGCCAATAACACGTGCAATACGGCCGGTAGCACCGGTCGTCGCGGCTACGTGTTCGGTAGCAGTGGCAGTCATCTCTCTCACTTCACTCAGTAGATGGCGTTGGGGTTAAGTTTACTTTGGTGCAGGTACAGCTGGTTCCGCGCTCGGGGAGGCTAGGACGCGTTCAAGGCGTCGGCACCGGCCACGATTTCGGAAAGCTCCTGCGTAATTTCAGCCTGGCGGGCCGTGTTGCGCAGACGCGTGAACTTCTTGATGAGCTCCGTGGCGTTGTCGCCGGCGGACTTCATTGCCCGCTGGCGGGCAGCGAGTTCCGAAGCTGCTGCCTGCAGCATCGCGGCGAAGATACGTGATTCGATGTAGCGCGGCAGCAGAGCATCGAGAACCTGCTCCGTTTCCGGCTCGAACTCGTAGAGCGGCAGGAGGTCCGACTCGGACGCAGCCTGCTCTTCGACAACCTCAAGCGGGAGAAGACGGACTACCGTCGGCTCCTGCGTGACCATGGACTTGAAGCGGGTGTAGACGACATGGATCTCGTCGACGCCGCCCTCTGCGTAATCCGTCGCAAAGTCGGCCAGCAATGCCTCGCCGATTTCCTGCGCGGTGGCAAACTCCGGTGCGTCCGTGCCGCCGGTCCAGACGCGCCCGTAGGGACGGTTCCGGAAGTCGAAGTAGGCCTGCGCCTTGCGGCCGACCAGGTAGAACTTGACTTCCTTGCCCTCCTCGACGAGCAGCTCGTTGAGGCCTTCCGCCTGCTTGAGCACACTCGCGGAGTACGAACCTGCAAGGCCACGGTCCGAGGTGATTACCAGGACGGCGGCCCGGCGGATCTGCTCCGGCTCGGTGGTCAGCGGGTGGTCGATTTCGCTCTGGCTTGCGACAGCAGAAACGGCACGCGTGATGGCGTTTGCGTAAGGCAGTGAAGCTGCTACGCGTGCTCGGGCCTTCCCGATGCGCGAGGTAGCGATCAGTTCCATCGCCTTGAAGATCTTGCGCATCGACGTCGTCGAGCTGATCTTCTGGCGGTAGACCCGGATCTGGGCTCCCATACTTATCCTTTCCTAAGATCCCGGTGGCCGGGACTGCCGGAACCCGGTGGGGTTCCGGCAGTCCCTGCCAGCGAAACTAGCGCTTCTGCTTGACGATTTTTTCCTGGTCGACCTGTGCCTCGTCGATGGCGGCGTGCTCTTCGTGCCCCGCACCAACCAGGTGGTTGTCTCCCTCGCCGAAGAAGCCCTTCTTGAAGTCCACGATCGCGGTCTTCAGCGCTTCTGCAGTGTCATCGCTCATGACGTTGGTCTGGGCCAGCGTCGTCAGGATGGAGGACTTGTGCTTGAGGTGCTCCAGGAACTCGGTCTCGAAGCGGTTGATGTCCTCAACCGGAACGTTGTCGAGGTGCCCGTTGGTGCCGGCCCAGATGGAGACGACCTGGTTCTCAACCGGGAACGGTGAGTACTGGCCCTGCTTGAGCAGTTCCATCAGGCGTGCACCACGGGTCAGCTGCTGGCGCGATGCGGCGTCGAGGTCCGACGCGAACATTGCGAATGCCTGCATGTCGCGGTACTGGGCCAGTTCCAGCTTCAAGGTACCGGAGACCTTCTTCATGGACTTGACCTGGGCGGCGCCACCAACGCGGGACACGGAGACACCCACGTCGACGGCGGGACGCTGGTTGGCGTTGAAGAGGTCCGACTGCAGGAAGATCTGGCCATCGGTGATGGAGATCACGTTGGTCGGGATGTAGGCGGAGACGTCGTTTGCCTTGGTCTCGATGAGCGGCAGGCCGGTCATCGAACCTGCACCGAGCTCGTCGGAGAGCTTGGCACAACGCTCCAGCAGACGGGAGTGCAAGTAGAACACGTCGCCCGGGTAGGCTTCGCGTCCCGGCGGGCGGCGCAGCAGCAGTGACACTGCACGGTAGGCCTCGGCCTGCTTGGAGAGGTCATCAAACACGATGAGGACGTGCTTGCCGCCGTACATCCAGTGCTGGCCGATTGCCGAACCGGCGTACGGTGCCAGGTACTTGAAGCCTGCGGGGTCGGATGCGGGGGAAGCCACGATGGTCGTGTATTCCAGTGCGCCGTTGTCCTCGAGGGTCTGGCGGACAGCCGCGATGGTGGATGCCTTCTGGCCGATGGCCACGTAGATGCAGCGCACCTGCTTGTTGACATCCCCGGAAGCCCAGTTGGCCTTCTGGTTGATGATCGTGTCGATCGCGATTGCCGACTTGCCGGTCTGGCGGTCACCGATGATCAGCTGACGCTGGCCGCGGCCGATCGGAATCATGGCGTCGATAGCCTTGAGGCCGGTCTGCATCGGCTCGTGGACCGACTTGCGCTGGGTCACGCCGGGCGCCTGGAGTTCCAGCGCACGGGTGGTCTCGGCCTTGATCTCGCCGAGGTCATCAATGGGCTCGCCCAGCGGGTCGACTACGCGGCCGAGGAAGGCGTCGCCCACCGGCACGGACAGAACCTGTCCGGTGCGGTGAACTTCCTGGCCTTCTTCGATGCCGGTGAAGTCACCGAGGATGATGACGCCGATTTCGCGGACGTCGAGGTTCTGGGCCAGGCCCAGCGTGCCGTCTTCGAAGCGAAGCAGCTCGTTCGCCATGACCGAGGGAAGGCCCTCAACACGGGCGATGCCGTCACCTGCGGTTGTTACACGGCCGACCTCTACGCGCTCTGCGTTTCCGGGTTCGTAGGACGCCGCGAACTCGTTCAACGCATTACGGACGTCGTCGGCGTTGATGGTCAATTCGGCCATCTGCAGTCCCTGCTCTCCTGTTTTCGTGATCATCGTTGCTCACGATGACCGGGGTTTTATCAGTTAAGTTGTGCTTGTCCGGCTTGCTAGGCAAGCTGACGGTGAAGCTGGCCCAGACGGGCAAGAACCGAAGCGTCAACCACTTCGTCACCCACCTGGATCCGGATGCCACCGATGAGCGCCGGGTCAACATTCATGTTGATCTTGAGCTCCCGCCCGTAAAGGGCATTCAGCCCCGCCTGCAGGCGGCTGGTCTGCGTTTCCGTCAGCGGACGGGTGACACTGACCGTTGCAATCCAGCGCTGCTGGCGCTTGGCTGCAAGCTCGGCGAAGCGACGGACGAGCTTGGTCGCCTTGAGGCCACGCGGCTGCGACACTGCCTGTCCAATCAGGACTTTCGCTTCCTCGCTGGCACTGGGTACGAGCTTTTCAGCGAGGGCAACCTTGGCAGCCGGGCTCGCCTGGGGTTCGGACACAGCACGCTGGACCTCGTGGTTGGACTCCACAGCCTGGTTGAAGGAGAACAGATCGTTCTCCAACGCTTCCAGGCCGCTGATTCCCGAGGCAGAGACGGCAGACTTGTTCTCAGCAACGGCGATGACCACCGAAGCGGCAAGAGTCTCGAGTGCATCGCCGATATCCCGGGCGGAAGCCCAGCGCGAGCCGGCCAGTCCGCTCGCGATTTCCACAGCATCCGCGGAGACTTTCCCGCTGAAGAGCTGCTTGATAAGCGCTGACTTTTCGTCGCCGCTGCGGGACGGGTCAGTCAGGGCGCGGCGCAAGCCAGCCGAGCTGTCCACCGTTCCCAGGATTCCGAAGAGTTCCTTAGCCAACTGCAGCGAGGCAAAAGGAAGCTTGGCTTCCAGCGCCACCAGCGCCGCGGTCAGCGATTCGCTCGATACACCTGCCATTACTTAGCTGCACCTGCGTTCTGGTTCTCCAGATCTGCCAGGAAGCGGTCAACCACACGGGCCGAACGCGCGTCGTCCTCGAGCGACTCGCCGACGATGCGGCCAGCCAGCGTGGTGGCAAGGGTGCCCACCTCCGTGCGGAGCGACACAACGGCCGCCTGACGCTCGGACTGGATCGCCGCGTGGGCCTGCGCCGTGATGCGGGCAGACTCTACAGCTGCCTTCTCCTTCAGGTCCGCAAGGATCTGAGCGCCTTCGGCACGGGCTTCCTCGCGGATGCGGTTTGCCTCGGCACGGGCATCGGTGAGCTGCTGCTTGTACTCTTCGAGTGCAGCGGAAGCCTCTGCCTGTGCCTTTTCAGCCTTGGCGATGCCGCCTTCAATGGCCTCAGCACGCTCTGCGAAGGTCTTTTCGAACATCGGGACAACGTACTTGACCACGATGAACATAAGAACAGCAAAGCCGGCGAAGACGACAAGCATTTCCCAGGGATTGGGAACCAGAGGGTTGGCGCCCTCCGTGGCGGCTGAGATGATCAGCTGATTCATAATTCACCCGTCCTTATCTACTCGGTTCTGGATGTTCGCTTAGTTCTAAAGATCAGACTAGAGAACGAAGGCGAAGACCAGGCCGAGGATGGCGAGGGCTTCAGTCAGCGCGAGGCCGAGGAATGCGATCGGCTGGAGCACACGCTGTGCCTCCGGCTGACGTGCGACGCCGTTGATGTAAGCGGCGAACACGAGACCAACACCGATACCACCGCCGATTGCGGACAGACCGTAACCTACGAGGTTGAGATTGCCTTCCATTTTATTCCTTTCAAGATGCCATCTATGTGGCAGGTTGTTTGGTGTGCTTCATCCCCAGAGGGGAAGATTTTGGGGTGCCTAGTGGCTGTCCGCGTGCAGCGCGCCTTCGATGTAGATCGCGGTCAGCAGGGTGAACACGTACGCCTGCAGGACCATAATCAACGCTTCCAGCATGTACATGGCGATCGCCCCGCCAAGAACGAGAACCGACGCGCCCTTCAGCAGGAGGTTTTCCTGCGTGACGAGGTACTCGATTCCGGAACCGGCGATCATGACGATGAGGTGGCCGGCCAGCATGGTCGCGAACAGACGGAGGCTGTGCGTAACCGGGCGGACCAGGAAGTTGGAGATAATCTCGATCGGAATCACGATCGGAAGAATGTAGCCCGGGACTCCGGACGGCACAGTTGCCAGCTTGAAGTACTTCAGGCCGTTCTTCTTGATGCCGATGGCGATCCACGTGACATACACGATCCCGGCCATCACGTAGGCGCCGCCGACATGCGAGAAGGTGGGGAGCTGGATCAACGGAATGGCGCCGTAGATGTTGTTCACCAGGATGAAGAAAAACAGGCTGAACAGCAGCGGGACGTACTTCATGAAGTCTTTGCCGCCGATGATGTCCTTGCCGATGCCGTTGCGGACGAAGCCGTAGGCGGCTTCACCTGCAAACTGCAGTCTGCCGGGAACAAGCTGGCCCTTGCGGGCAGCCATCAGAAAGAATGCGGCGATAATAACGACCGAAAGGATTACCAGCAGCATCTGCTTGGAGAATCCGTCGGCCGCCCCCCACGGCACGATTGCCGGCAGGTGGATTTCTTCAATTCCAGGAGGCGTAAAAGTTCCTGAATCTTGGGCCGGGAGCGCAAGCGCGATCAACGCGTTTCCTCTCTGCAGTGTCCATCATTGGGCGTTGGTAGGTGAAAGGCGGCGTTGCGGCCAGCCTCTCCCCCTGTGAAATTATTTGGCATTACTGATCCTCGTCCTCGGACGGGCCACGTGCAGCATTGTCCCCGCCAGCGGAATTATCCGGGCTGGTGAGGCCGTGCATATGAGAAAGATAGAACCCTCCCGCGGCTCCCAGCAGGGCGCCTGCGAGCACAATCCAGCGGGTTCCCCACAGATTATCCAGACCCCACCCTATCAAACTCCAGACGAGGATTCCGCCAACAATGTAGCTGAAGACGGCGATGCCGGCGTTGTATCCGCCGTCGCGTCCGTTGTCCGAAACACCGGGGGCTCCGGCGGTGGTTTCAGGGGTGCCGGGCTTGTTCTTCTGCCGGTCTTTGCGGCTAAACATCGGTGCCGCCTTCCGGAGTCTCGGGGTCGTTATAGAGCTGCAGCCGCGCCTTGCTGAAACCGTAGATTTCTGCGGCCTGCCACAGGACCACTGTCACGACGGCGCCGGCCAGGAACCAGCGCCCGTTCAGCCACTCGGGACTGCCGATGGCGAACAGCACCACGGCAAAGCCGACGACCTTGATGAAATACGTGGCCGCGAACAGGCCGATGGCACCGGAGGAATGGTTTCGGCCGCCGAAGTGGCCCACCAGGAGGCTGATCGCGAAGAAGGCAATCACCAGGGCCCCGCCAAAGACGGACGAAAGCGCAGCCTCCGCGCCGTCGAGCATAAGTGCCGCCAGGGCGGTGAGCAGCAGCGCTCCGCCGCCAACGGCCGAACTGATGGCCAGCAGGCGCAGCCACAAGGATTTCGTGGGACCTGAGACACCAACGGGTCCGGCGCCGGACACGGGTCCGGGTTCGGCGTTGGAGGTCATTGGATCCCAATCGTCGAGGAGTTGGCTGCTGTTCAGAAGTCGCGGGCGTCAACCCGCACCTGAATTCTACACGAGATAGAACATAACCTGGCCCGCGGCCGGGCCAGGCGGTGCTTGGGGGCTTATGAGGCGGGCACCCGGGTGACCTTGTGCCGGCGCCGGAAGCGCCGGATCAGGTCCGGGGAGGCGAGGTAGAGCACCAGCACGGCCAGGCTCCCGGCGGCGCAGAGCACCACGATGGCCAGCGGCGCCGTGGCGGCGATGAAGCCAAGGACAATCACTGCCGCGGTGCAGACTGAGACCGTGGCGGCCGATTGCAGGTGAGAGAAGCCGACGTCGGTCAGGCGCTGGTAAACGTGCTCCCGGTGCGATGCGTACCACCGTTCGCCGGCCTTGATCCTGCGCAGCAGGGTATAGCCGGTGTCCGCAAGGTAGACCAGGAGCGGTGTCAGGAGGTATTCGACGTAGACGCCGCTCAGGAACCCCGCCACCGCCAGGGCCGCGGCCGAGGCGCCGAGGAGGTAGCTGCCGACGTCGCCGAGAAAAACGGATCCCCGGGAAAGGTTCCAGGGCAGGAATCCCAGGAAGGCCATGGCCAGCACGGCGCCGCCGGCGGTGAGCCACGGCTGTGCGGCGAGCACACCGGCCACCGCATAGGCGCCGCCGGTCAGGATTCCGTGGAAACTGGAAATGCCGTTGATGCCGTCCATGAAGTTGGCAATGTTGATGTAGGCCGCGATGGCCACCGCTGCCAGGGGCAGCCACCAGAAGGACTGCCCGGTGAGGACGAGCAGCGCCGCCGACCCGGCCGCACCGATCCCCAGCTGCGCGGCGGCGCGGCCTCGGATGGAGAGGCCCCGGAGGTCTTCGATCCATCCCACGGCCGCGCTGGCGCCGATCACCGCAAAAACTACCAGGAACACTGAGCGGTCCACCGTCACCGCCCCCAGCAGGAGGGCGGCCGCGTATCCGACGGCGGTGGCCAGGGATACGGCCACGCCCATGCCGCGGATGGTGGTCCGGCTGTGGGAGGACCTGGCCGACGGAACGTCGACGACGCCCATCCTGACAAGCCACGGCTTGACCGCGAACGGCAGCAGGATGCTCGCAAGAAGGGTGATGCCGGCCGTGAGGTACAGGGGCATCACGACGCTGCCGCCCTGATGCTCTCGCCCGGTTCATCGGCCTCGTCGTCGGGGATGGACTCGATGTCCAGGCCCTGCTCGGCCTCGCAGCGGGCCAGCCAGACATTAAGGTCCAGCCCGGCAGGGTCCTGCTCGTGGGCCCGGGTGTGGGAAATTTTGGGATGCAGGGGCCGCTCGTCCAGCTCGCCGGTTCCCACGAGTTCCTCGTGGAGCTTCTCGCCGGGCCGAAGCCCGGTGTAGATGATGTCGACTTTCTTGCCGGACATCGCGATCATGCGCTGGGCGACGTCCAGGATCTTGACCGGCTCCCCCATGTCCAGGATCATGACTTCGCCGCCCCGACCGATCGCGCCGGCCTGGATGACCAACTGGCAGGCCTCCGGGATCGTCATGAAGAAACGGGTGACTTCGGGGTCCGTCACCGTCACCGGACCGCCCACGCGGATCTGTTCCGTGAACAGCGGCAGCATGGAACCGCGGCTTCCCATCACGTTGCCGAACCTGACGGAGACGAATTTGCGGCCCGTCTGGCCTGCCATCCAGGCCGCAAGCTTCTCGGCAACGCGCTTGGAATGGCCCAGCGCCGTCGTCGGGTTGGCTGCCTTGTCCGTGGAGATATTCACGAAGTGGGAAACGCCGCTACGCTCGGCCGCGCGCAGCACGTTGAGGGTGCCCAGGACGTTTGTCTTCCAGGCCTCCACCGGATATTGCTGCAGCAAGGGAGCGTGTTTGAGGGCGGCGGCGTGGAACACCACCTCCGGGCGGCGGTCCTGGAAGATCTCCTGCAGGGCGGCGCCGTCACGGATGCTGGCCAGGACGGTGTCGCGGCCGGCGAGAAGTCCCCGGCCGGTGATGGAGATCTGGGTATGCTGCAGCCCTGTTTCGTCATGGTCGAGCATGATGAGTTCCGCCGGAGAGAACTGGACGATCTGCCGGCACAGCTCGGAGCCGATGGATCCGCCGGCGCCGGTGACCAGGACGCGTTTGCCCTTGATGTAGCCCGCAATCTCGTCGACCTTGATGTCCACCGGCCGGCGCCCGATCAGGTCCTCCACCGCCACGTCACGGAAATCGGAGAAACCTTCGGGTGCGCCGCGGCCGAGCATGTCCCGGAGCGGAGGCAGGACCAGCACCCTGACGTTCAGCCCTGCGACGGCGTCGGAGATCCGCCGGACAACGGACGCCTCGACGTTGGCGAAGGCCAGCACCAGCACGGTGGCGCGGGTGCGCCGGATGAGGGCCGGCAGGTCGTCGCCGCGGCCCAGGACCTGGACTCCGGATAGCCGCAGGTGCTTCTTGCCGGGATCGTCGTCGATTAGGCCCACCGGGAAATACGGTGAATCGGCGTCCTGCAGCATGCGAGTCAGGAGGGAGTTGCCCAGGAAGCCCGCACCGTAGATCAGGGTGTTCTGGGCGCCCTCGCCGGGGCGGTTCTTGCCCTCGACATATAGCCTCTTGGCGTAACGGGCGGCTCCCATAAAGAGGCAGGCGAACGGGAACGCGATGAGCCCGACGCTGCGGCCGATGCCGATGGCCTCGTAGAGCACCAGCAGGCTCAGGGTGATGGAGGCGGCCACGATCACGGTGACGAAGACGAGGGCCTTGGCCTCCTGGAAGCTGCCGAAGGGATACCTGCCGCGGTACAGCGCCAGCGCGTAGCCGGCCGCGGCCTGCACAACGATGGCAATGGCCATGATGATGATGGCACTGGCAAGCTGTTCTTCCCGGATGCCCATTTCATAGCGCAGCAGCAGGGCAAGGACGATCGCCACGACCCACGACATCGAGTCGAGGAAAAGCTGGATCCAGATCCAGAGCGGCGGCTTCTTCTCGTCCAGTGCCGCGGCAGGTTCGCGCGCTTCAGATTTCGTAGTCAACAGAGATTGCAACCGACTTCCACTACCACGGCGGCCATGCGCCTGTTTCAAAAATTACCCGCCGTGCAACTGTCGGACGGCACCCGGGTCTCAGACGATACTAATAGGTATCGCGCCGGCAACCCGGGTCCGCGTCGTCCGCGAGGGGGTGGTTCACCCGGATCCGCGCCTGGGTCAGCCCTGATCCCCGGCCGTTGCAGGAGGCACCGGCGGCATGGGTAGCCAGTTGGAATCGGCGAGGATGCCGCGCGATTCGCGCCACCCCTGCCACAGGGCACCGGTCCCCTTCAGGCGGCGTTCAACCAGCACCAGGCGCACAATTTCCTTCAGATACGTCAGGGCCGTACCGGCCCCGAATCCGAACCGGTTGTACTTGCCGTAGACGCGCAGGTACTGCGCCACGTGGCCGCGGTTGCGCATCACGTAGCGGCGGCTCAGGTCGGACGAATCGTTGAGGTGGCGCACGCCCAGATCCACCTGGCGCTGGGCCCGGACCTTCTTGATGACAAAAGCGTTGACGTAGACCACCGGGGTCTGCTGCGCCGCCAGCCAGCCGTAGATGAGGTCGTCCCAGGTGATAAAGAACCGCGGGTCCGGTAGCCCGATGCTGCGGGCCAGGGACGCCTTGATCAGCATGCCTTCGAAGTTTCCGACGTTGGTGCGGAAAACGTCGGATTTGCGGAAGACGTCGCCGGTGACGGGCAGGAACACGCCGAGGGCTTCGACAAAGTGGTGCTGCCAGAAGAATGGCTTGCCGGCGGCGTCGTAGCGGCGGCCAATCATGCACGAGTAGTCCGGGGTGAACTTATCGAGCGCCTCGACCGCCCCGGGGAGCACCTCGACGTCGTCGTCCATAAGCCACAGCCACTCGGCGCCGGCGCCGAGTGCGAGCTCCACGCCGCGGGAGAACCCGCCGGAGCCGCCCACATTCGCGGACAGGCGTTCGTAGTGGACCGGCACTCCGCCGGCGGCAACGGCGCGTGCGACCACGTCAGCGGTGTGGTCGTCGCTGGCGTTGTCCACCACCACGATCCGGTCCGGGCGCGTGCTCAGGCGGCTGAAGGACTCGAGCAGGTTCTGCAGGAAGTCGGCCCGGTTGTAGGTGACGACGACGGCAAACAGGTTTTTCATGTCCGGCCTAGCTGTTGGTGGACATGAGCTGGGCCGGTGAGCCGAAGCCCTTTCCGCGGAAGCCGGTGGAATAGGCCCGGAACCAGTGCGCGAGGCCTTTAAGGTCGCGGGTCTTCAGGAAGTAGAACGGGAAGCCGACGATGTCCGCGCCGAACCAGCGAACGTTGCGGTACTTCCGGGTGAGGTAGCCACGGTTGCGGAAGTAGCAGTACCGCTTGAAGTCCCCTTCGGGGATGACCGGGGTGATGAAGCCGCCGAAGACCGGCTTCATCTCGGTCCAGGTGGCGGGGTGCTGCACGGCAACGGTGGCCAGCGTGCCGTATTTGAGGCCGGCCTTTTTGACCCGCGAGAGGAAATCGACTTCATCGCCGCGGATGAAGAACTTCACGTCGGGGATTCCGATCTTGTAGAAGACCTCCGTGCGGATCAGTGCGCCGTTGAAGAAGTGCACCATGTCCGGGAGGTAGCCCATCGGCGCCAGCCGGGTGCGGTCGTTGGTCAACAGCCCGTTGATCCGGAAGTTGAAGGAGAGCCGGTTGGGGTCTGCGGTGGCGGCGACGAGCGGGCTCACGATATCGAGCTGGTGCTCCTCGGCGGCCGTGAGCAGTTCGGCGAGGCAGCTTGCATCCTCGGGGTGGCCGTCATCATCCATCATCCAGATCCACTCCGCGCCGCTGGCCATCGCGGCCAGGATCGCGTAGGCGAATCCCCCGGCACCACCGAGGTTCGCCTCGGAGCGCAGGTAATTGATGTTGTCCCCGCCGGCGCGGACTACGTCCGTGGCAGGGACGGTGCCCGAGTCAACGAGCGCGATCGAGTGGATGGCGGCGGTCTGTTCGGCCAGCCCCTTGAGGAGGAGGGCGAGTTCCTCATGGCGGTCAAACGTTACGGCCGCGACGGCGACTTTGGGCTGCATGTCAGTTCCTCGGGGAATCGTCGACGGCGGGCGTTTCGGGGGTTTCGGCGGTCTCGGAGGTTTCAGCGGTTTCGGGGGTTTCAGGCGGTTCGACGGCGGAAGGCTCCTCGCCGACGCCCAGCACGCCCGGGACAACTTCACGCAGCCGCTCAAGGCTGATGGCGCCGTGGCGGACCACCCGCAGCGGAACGGCGGTGGCATCAACGATGGTGGAGGGCAGGGCCTCGGCGCCCTCGGCCGGGCGGGGTCCGCCTTCGAGGTAGACCTCCACCGATTCGGCAAGCTGGGCTTCGGCGTCGGCGGCGGTCTGCGCCGCCGCCTGGCCCGTGCGGTTCGCCGAGGAGACGGCCAGCGGCCCGGTGAGCGTGAGCAGGTCCTGGGCGACGTCGTCGGCCGGGATCCGCAGGGCGACGGTGCCCTTGGTTTCACCGAGATCCCAGTCCAGGGACGGCTGGGCGTGCAGGATGAGCGTCAGTCCCCCGGGCCAGAAGGCCTCCGCGAGGCGCCTCGCCTCGGCCGGGACATCCGTGGCGAGGCCGTCGAGGGCATTGAGCCTGGGGATGAGGACGGGCGGCGGCATCTTGCGGCTGCGGCCCTTCGACGCCAGCAGCAGGGTCACGGCGAGGGGCGAGAACGCGTCGGCGGCGATCCCGTACACGGTGTCCGTCGGGAAGACCACGCATTTGTGCTCCCGGATGGCCCGCTGGGCATGTTCAAGTCCGGCAGCGCGTTGCTCGGCTGCCGTGCAATCGTAGCTAGTGGTCACTGGCCTATTCTTTCATCACTTCGTGCGTTGCCCGGCCCACGCTCAGGCGGCCGGCCCGGCCAGGACGGCGCTCGTGGCCCGGTCCTTGCCGTTGAGGTCGTGGTGCGTGGTCACTGCGTCCCACAGCCCGGAGCGCTCAAGCATGGCGGCGATCCAGCCGGCCTGGACTTCGGCGTGTTCCATCACGAAGTACCCTCCGGGGACCAGCAGCCGGGCCGCGGAGGTGGCCGCCGCCGTCGGAAGTTCCATGCCGTCCGCTCCCCCGCCGTACAGCGCCTCGGGCGGATCGTGCAGCGCCACCTCGGGTTCGTTGGGGATGGCTTCGGCGGGGATGTACGGAGGATTGGAGACGACGACGTCGAACGTCCCGTTATGCCCGGGCAAGGCGTCACGCAGGTCGCCGCGGATGAGGTGGACCCCGAGTGGCAACAGGTTCCTTGCGGCCCAGGCGTGCGCAAACTCGCTGAACTCGACGGCGTGGACCTCCGCGCCGGGGACCTCGTGCGCGATCGATCCCGCGATGGCCCCGGACCCGGTGCCAAGATCCACCACCTTGGGATGCGCCATGCCCTGCAGCCGGTCAATCACCAGCTGCACCACGGATTCCGTTTCCGGCCGGGGAATGAAGACTCCCGGTCCGACGGCCAGTTCCAGGTAGCGGAAATGCGCGACGCCGGTGATGTGCTGCAGCGGAATGCGCCGGGCCCGCTCGGCGATGAGGTCCTGGTACCCCTCCGGCGCCGGCGTGTCGCCCAGCATCAGGGCGCGCAGCCGGCCGAGCCCGACGCCGAGGAGGTGCTCGGCCAGGAGTTCGGCGTCGACGCGGGGGCTCGGGACGCCGGCGGCGGCAAGCGTGGAGGCGGCCTCGCGGACTGCCTCCGCGAGGCTCTGCCCGGTTCCTTCTGTCATCACGACGGCGGCCGGACTAGTCGCCGATGGCGTCGAGCCGGGCCTGTTCGTCCAACTCGATGGCCGACTGGATGACCGGCTCCAGGTCGCCGTTCATGACCTGGTCCAGGTTGTAGGCCTTGTAACCGGTGCGGTGGTCCGCGATCCGGTTTTCCGGGTAGTTGTAGGTCCGGATGCGCTCCGAGCGGTCCATGGTGCGGATCTGCGACTTGCGCTGGGCCGAGTTCTCGGCGTCGATCTGCTCCTGCTGGTGCGCCAGGATGCGGGCGCGGAGGACGCGCATGCCGGCCTCGCGGTTCTGCAGCTGCGACTTCTCGTTCTGCATGGCCACCACAATGCCGGTGGGAAGGTGGGTGATCCGGACGGCGGAGTCCGTGGTGTTCACGGACTGGCCGCCGGGGCCGGAGGAACGGTACACGTCGATCTTCAGGTCGTTCTGGTTGATCTCGAGCTCTTCGGGCTCGTCCACTTCCGGGAGCACCAGCACGCCGGCGGCCGAGGTGTGGATACGGCCCTGGGATTCCGTCACGGGCACACGCTGCACCCGGTGCACGCCGCCTTCGAACTTCAGCCGCGCGTAGACCCCCTCGGCGGGATCGTTCGAGGTGCCCTTGATGGCCACCTGGACATCCTTGTAGCCGCCCAGGTCGGATTCGTTGGCAGAGATCATCTCGGTCTTCCAGCCGCGGGATTCCGCGTACCGGGTGTACATGCGCAGCAGGTCGGCCGCGAACAGGGCAGCCTCGTCGCCGCCTTCGCCGCCCTTGACTTCGAGGATCACGTTGCGGGCGTCGTCGGGATCGCGGGGAATCAGGAGCCGGCGCAGCTTCGCCGCAGCAGAGTCCAGCGCGGCCTCAAGCTCCGGCACCTCCGCGGCAAACTCGGGGTCCTCGTCCGCCATTTCCTTGGCAGCCGCAAGGTCATCCTGGATGCCGTGCCAGGCATGGTACGCCTCAACGATGCCATTAAGCTGAGCCGAGCGCCGCCCCAGTTTCCGGGCAAGCTTCTGGTCAGCGTAGACAGCAGGATCCCCAAGCTGCGCCTGGATAGCATCATGCTCATCCAACAGGCCCTGTACGGACTCAAACATTTTCAAAACCTCTTTCGACTCTTACAAGTCTAGTTACGCCAACAAAACTGGAGCGCGGCTGGCGAGTTAACGACGAAGCCGCACGGATTCTTCCGCCCCGGGAGTGGCATCGGGCCTGCCGGAGCCGGGTGGCCTGCGATCGTAGATCGCAAGCCACCCGGCGTAGGGGCGGGGGCGGAAGAATCCGTGCGGCGTTAGCGCGCGGCACCGCCACTATCGAGCGGTGAGCTCAGCTACTTGTCGTTATCGGACTTCGCACCAAGCGTCGTCTTCTGCACCTGCATGAGGAACTCGACGTTGCTCTGGGTCTCCCGGATCTTGTTCGTCAGCAGTTCAAGGCTCTGCTGTGTTTCGAGTCCGGAGAGGACGCGGCGCAGCTTCCACATGATCTTGACTTCCTCGGCGGAAAGCAGGTTCTCTTCGCGGCGGGTGCCGGACGCGTTGACGTCCACGGCCGGGAAGATGCGCTTGTCGGCCAACTGGCGGGACAGGCGCAGTTCCATGTTGCCGGTGCCCTTGAACTCTTCGAAGATGACCTCGTCCATCTTGGAACCGGTCTCGACGAGCGCGGTGGCCAGGATGGTGAGCGAGCCACCGTTTTCGATGTTGCGGGCTGCACCGAAGAAGCGCTTCGGCGGGTACAGCGCGGCCGAGTCGACGCCACCGGACAGGATGCGGCCGGAAGCCGGTGCCGCCAGGTTGTAGGCGCGGCCCAGGCGGGTCATGGAGTCGAGGAGCACCACTACGTCCATGCCCATCTCGACCAGGCGCTTGGCGCGTTCGATGGAGAGCTCGGCCACGGTGGTGTGGTCGTCGGCGGGCCGGTCGAAGGTGGAGGCGATGACCTCACCCTTGACGGTGCGCTGCATGTCCGTGACTTCTTCGGGACGTTCGTCAACGAGCACCATCATGAGGTGGACCTCAGGATTGTTGGTGGTGATGGCGTTGGCGATGGACTGCAGGATGAGCGTCTTGCCGGCCTTCGGCGGCGAAACGATCAGGCCGCGCTGGCCCTTGCCGATCGGAGCAACCAGGTCGATGACGCGGGGGCCGATCTTCTTCGGGTCCGTCTCGAGGCGCAGGCGCTCGGAGGGGTACAGCGGGACGAGCTTCGCGAATTCGACGCGGTCCTTGAGTTCCTCGGGGGTCTTGCCGTTGACCGAGGTGACGCGGACCAACGCGTTGAACTTCTGGCGGGCGGACTGCTGCTGGTTTGCCTGCTGGGACTCGCCTTCGCGCGGTGCACGGATGGCGCCGACCACGGCGTCGCCCTTTCGCAGGTTGTACTTCTTGACCTGGGCGAGGGAGACGTAGACGTCGTTGGGGCCGGGCAGGTAGCCGGAGGTGCGGATGAACGCGTAGTTCTCCAGCACGTCCAGGATGCCTGCGACGGGCAGCAGGACGTCGTCCTCGGTGACCTCGACGTCGTCGACGTCCGGTCCCTGGGCGCGTCCCCGACGGCGGTCGTTGCGGTCGCGGAAGCGGTCGTTGCGCGAGGTGTTGTCGCGGCTGTCCTGCCCGCCGGAGCGGTCGGAACGGTCGTTGCGGTCGCGCCGGTTGCGGCGGTTCCGGCGGCTGCCGCCGTCGCTGTCGTCGTTGTCGCGGTTATCGCGGGCGTTGTCGCGGCTGCCGGCAACCTCGTCGCGGCCGCCCCGGGTGCGGGTGTTTTCACGGCGCTGGCCGTCTTCGCTGCCCTGTTCGGCCTGGCGCTGATCGGAACGCTGTTCGGTGCGCTGATCAGAACGCTGTTCGGAACGCTGTTCCGCACGCTCGGCCTGGCGCTGATCGCCGGACGCCTGCTCGGCAGGAGCCTCGGTTGCCGTGCCCTGGGCAGTCCCCTGGGCAGTCCCCTGGCCAGTCCCCTGACCTCCGGTCTGCTCGGCCACTTCGCCGCGGCGGCGGTTGCGGGTGCGCGGCTGGCGGGTGCGTTCGCCGACTTCGGCGGCAGAACCGGTTTCAACAGACTCGGCGGGAGCCGCCGGGGCCTCTGCCGGAGCGGATGTTGCCTCGGCGGCGGGGGCCGTGATGACGCCGTCGCTGCCGGCGCGGCGGCTGCGGCCGCGTCCACGGGCACGCGGGTTTTCCTGGGCCGGGGCCTCGGAGTCGGTGGCGGGTGCAACAGCCGGAGCCGCGGACTGGGAGACGGTGCCGTTGTCGGTCGCCTTCTCAGCAGCGCGGGCCGGGGCCTTGCTCACGGGAGTGCCGGCGCGGTGGGCGGAAATGGCGGTCACCAGATCGCCCTTCCGCATCCGGGAACCGCCGGAAATCCCCAGCTGGCTGGCGAGAGCCTGGAGCTGGGCGAGCTTGAGGCCGGCGAGGCCGCTGCTCTTGGCGGGTGCTGCCGTTGACGATCCGGCAGCAGAAGATGATGTTTCCACAGCTGAAGACAGCTCAGTGGTTTCGGTCACGAAGGATCCTTCCCCCTCGACGGCGTCCAGGCTAGGAGCTGGACGCGATGATTTTGATCCGGGCTGCAGTTCAGATCTGCAGCCGCGATTTCGGCCTTGCCGGATGGATATTGGCCGACACGGCCGGATACTGCATTCACCTGGCGCGTTCCGGAACATAAGGAACGGCGGGCTGACGTGTCAGGGGTGCAGAGATAGTTTTCTGCGGATTCCTGCGTCAGACCAAAAGCAGGTGGCACCAGAAAATATTGCGCAGTGAAAGATGAGAGAGGCAACTAGGCCAACATCGCGGTCTTATGAACGGTATTTTACCTACCGCCTGCGTGATTACCGCCGGTGCACTTCCACTTTAGCACCTTCAACGTCCACAGCCAGCTTCATCACACGCCAGCCCACGCCCGGCGTGTTGCCTGCCGTGAAGGAGCCGATGAACTCGACGGCGGCCTCGGCCTGGGCCTCTCCGTTGGCCAGGACCAGCACGGTGGGACCGGCTCCGGAGACGACGGCGGCAAAGCCGGCGCGCCGCAGCGCGGCGATCAGGTCAGCGCTGGGCCGCATGGCCTCCGCGCGATAGCTCTGGTGCAGGTAGTCCTCGGTGCCGGCCAGCAGGAATTCCGGCTTATGCGTCAGCGCGTGGATCAGCAGGGCCGCCCGTCCGGAATTCATCGCCGCGGCGTGGTGGCCCACCGAGGCGGGCAGCAGCGCCCGGGCCACTTCGGTGGAAAGTTCAAAGTCAGGTACGGCCACCACGGGGACAACCGCGGCGGCTACCTCTGCACACGTGCTGCTGTACTGGTCACTGTCCTGCCATGACAGCGCCAGTCCGCCGAAAATCGCAGGTGCGACGTTGTCCGGATGGCCTTCCATCTCACTCGTCAGCTGCAGGACCCAGTCCCTGTCCCGGCGCGATGCCTCGGGGACGAGGGCATTGGCGGCGGTCACGGCGGCCACCACGGCACTGGCCGAAGAGCCCAGTCCCCTGCCGTGCGGATTGATGTTGTCTGCGGTAATTCGCAGGCCCTCGTGCCGGAAGCCCAGGCGGTGCAGGGCCTCCGTGAGGGCCTTGACCACCAGATGGCTGGCGTCGCGCGGCAGGGACTCCGCGCCTTCCCCGCTGAGCTCGAACTCCAGCTCGCCGCTGTCCAGGGTTTCCACCGTCAGGGTGTCGAACAGCGTCAGCGCCAGGCCCAGGCTGTCATATCCGGGACCGAGGTTCGCGCTCGTGGCCGGCACGCGGACCGTCACGAGCTGACCGGCCGGAACCGCCGGCGTGTCCGCGGCGGACTCGGCCGGGATGGTGAGGGTGGTTTCCACGGTTATTTTTCTTCCAGTCCCAGGGCTGTGGCCACGGTGACCACGTCGTTCGCGACCTTGACCGGCTGCACTTCGCTGCCGTCCTCGGTGCGGAGCGCCCACTGCGGATCCTTCAGGCCGTGGCCGGTGACCGTGATGACGATGGTCTTGCCCGACGGCACTTCACCGGCAGCATGCTTCTTAATCAGTCCGGCGACGCCGGCAGCGGAGCCCGGCTCGACGAAGACGCCTTCACGGGCGGACAACCAGCGGTGGGCAGACAGGATTTCCTCGTCGGTCACGGCCTCGATCACACCGCCGGACTCGTCGCGCGCGGCGACTGCGGTGTCCCAGGACGCGGGATTGCCGATCCGGATGGCGGTCGCGATCGTGTCGGGTTCCGTGATCGGGTGGCCTGCGACGAACGGGGCCGCGCCGGCAGCCTGGAAGCCCCACATAACCGGGGTCCGGGTGGAGACCGCGGCCAGCGTGCCGGCGGTGATGGACTCGAAGGGCGCGCAGTATTCCTTGTAGCCCTTCCAGTACGCGGTGATGTTGCCCGCGTTGCCAACCGGGAGCACATGGAAGTCCGGAGCGTCACCGAGCCAATCGACCACCTCGAAGGCACCGGTCTTCTGGCCCTCGATCCGGGCAGGGTTGACCGAGTTGACCAGGAACACCGGGTAGGACTCCCCCAGCTTGCGGGCGATGTCCAGGCAGTCGTCAAAGTTGCCGTCAACCTGCAGCAGGGTTGCGCCGTGCGCGATCGCCTGGCTCAGCTTGCCCATCGAGATCTTGCCTTCGGGTACCAGGACCACACACTTGAGGCCGGCCGCGGTGGCGTAGGCGGCGGCGGAGGCGGACGTGTTGCCCGTGGAGGCGCACACCACGGCCTTGGCACCCGCGGCAACCGCAGCCGTCATGGCCATGGTCATGCCGCGGTCCTTGAAGGAGCCTGTCGGGTTCATCCCCTCGACCTTGAGGTAGACGTCACTGCCGGTGAGCGCGGAAAGCTGTTGCGCGTAGACGAGCGGCGTGCCACCCTCCCCCAGGGTGATGACCGTCGTCTCCTCGGTCACGGGCAGACGTTCAGCGTATTCGCGGATGACGCCGCGCCATTGGTGAGCCACTTAGACTCCTTCTACCCGCAGTACGGATGTAACGGAATTGATGACGTCCAGGCCCTTGACGGCCTCGACGGTGGCTGCCAGTGCAGCCTCGCTTGCGCGGTGGGTCACGATCCGAAGTTCTGCTGATTCAACGTTGGAATCGGCATCGCGGTGGATGGTCTGCCGCATGATTTCAATGGATACCCCGTGCTCCGCGAAGAGACGGGCGATTTTTGCCAGCACACCGGGCTGGTCGGCGACGTCCAGGCCGATGTAGTAGCTGGTGACCGCGGAGGTGATGGGAAGCGCAACAACCTGGCCGGTTGTGGTCTCTGCGCGGCCGGGGCCGCCCAGGACGATGCTGCGGGCGGCGGAGATCAGGTCGCCCATCACGGCCGAGGCGGTGGGTTTGCCGCCGGCGCCCTGGCCGTAGAACATCAGCTCGCCGGCGTTTTCAGCCTCGACGAAGACGGCGTTGAAGGCGCCGTGGACGGCTGCCAGCGGGTGTTCGCGCGGCAGCAACGTCGGGTGCACGCGCACGGAGACGCCGGTGTTGCCGTCGGCTGCTTCCGTGCTTGTTTCCCCGCCTGTGGCCTCCAGCTTTTCGGCGATCGCCAGCAACTTGATCACAAAACCGGCGTCCTTCGCCGCGGCGATGTCCGCCGCGGTGACGGAGCTGATGCCCTCGCAGTACACATCGTCGAGGGAAAAGCGCGTGTGGAAGGACAGTGAGGCAAGGATCGCCGCCTTGGACGCGGCGTCGTGGCCTTCGACGTCGGCGGTGGGGTCGGCTTCCGCGTAGCCCAGGCGCTGGGCCTCTGCCAGGGCGTCGGCGAACTGGGCCCCGGTGGAATCCATCTGGTCCAGGATGAAGTTGGTGGTGCCGTTGACGATTCCGAGCACCCGGGTGATCCGGTCGCCGGAGAGGCTGTCCCGGATGGGCCGCAGGATGGGGATCGCACCGGCGACGGCGGCTTCGTAGGACAGCTGCACGCCGGCCTTGTCCGCTTCCTCGTGGAGGGTGGGACCGTCCTTGGCCACGAGCGCCTTGTTGCCGGTGACCACGCAGGCACCGTTCCGCATGGCGGTCAGGATCAGGGTCCGGGCGGGTTCGATCCCGCCCATCAGCTCAATCACCAGATCGGCGTCCTTGACCAGGGTCTCGGCGTCGGTGGTGAACAGCCCGCGCGGCAGCTCGACGTCCCGGGGTGCGTCGAGGTTGCGCACGGCGATGCCGGCCAGCTCGAGGCGGGCGCCGGCGCGGGACGCCAGCATCTCGGCGTCGTCAAGGAGAATCCGCGCAACCTGGGCCCCGACGTTGCCACAGCCCAAGAGGGCTACTTTCAGGGTTCGCAATTCGGTCATTCAGACTCCCATGTCGCGGTTGAGCAGATCTTCTTCGGTTTCCCCGCGGACAATGAGCCGGGCAGATCCGTCGCGCACAGCGACTACGCCCGGCCGGGCCAGATAGTTGTAGTTGCTTGACAGGGCCCAGCAGTAGGCGCCGGTACCCGGTACAGCGAGCAGATCACCGGCTGCCACGTCCTCGGGCAGATATACATCTCTAACAACTATGTCGCCGCTCTCGCAATGTTTGCCCACTACGCGGGACAGCTCCGGGGCCGCGTCCGAGGACCGCGAGGCCAGAATCGCCGAGTAATCCGCGTCGTACAGCACCGGACGCGGGTTGTCGCTCATACCGCCGTCCACCGACACATACCGGCGCGGGTACGTAACGTTTTTCTCCGGGTCGCCGGATTCGCCGGCCGCCGGGGCGTCGACCCGGACGGTCTTCAGCGTACCCACTTCGTACAGGGTGAACGTGGTGCTGCCGACGATCGCGCGCCCCGGTTCGATCGAGATCCGCGGTGCGGTGATCCCCAGTTCGGCGCACTTGGAGCGGACGACGGCGGCCATCGCCTGGGCGATTTCGGCGGCCGGCCGCGGGGTATCCACAGGGGTGTAGGCGATGCCGTAGCCGCCGCCGAGGTCCAGTTCGGGGAGCACAATCGAGTACTTGGCCTGCATCGCGGCGAGGAAGTCCAGCAGCTTTTCCGCGGCGAGGGCGAAGCCGTCCGGTTCGAAGATCTGCGAGCCGATATGGCAGTGCAGGCCAAGCAGTTCAATGCTGGCGTAGGCCGACGCCGCGGCCACGGCCTCCTCTGCCGCAGACAAGCCGGCCTGTTCGGTGGAGTCCCCGGCCATGGAAAGGCCGAACTTCTGGTCCTCGTGGGCCGTGGCGATGAATTCGTGGGTGTGGGCATGGACGCCCGGGGTCAGGCGCAGCATAACCCTGGCGGTTTCTCCGCGGGCTTCGGCGATCTTGGCGACGCGCTCAAGCTCGGCGAGGCTGTCCACCACGATCCGGCCCAGCTGCAGGTCCAGCGCGCGGTGGATCTCGCCGTCGGACTTGTTGTTGCCGTGCAGCGCGACGTCGGCGCCGGGGATCCCGGCGCGCGCGGCGACGGCGAGTTCCCCGCCCGATGCCGTGTCCAGCCGCAGGCCCTCTTCCTCCACCCAGCGGACGACGGCGGTGCACAGGAAGGACTTACCGGCATAGTAGACGTCCACTCCCCCACAGATGTCCGCGAAAGCGTCGTTGAAGGCGTCGGAAAAGGCGCGGGCACGGGCCCGGAAATCGTTCTCGCTCATCACGAACAGCGGCGTGCCGAACTGGCGCTGGAGCTCGCTGACGGGAATGCCGTCAATGGCGAGTTCGCCGGAGTCGTCCCGGGTGACCCCGGCCGCCCACATCGGCTCGTGCAGGGCATTGAGGTCCTCGGGGACCTGCAGCCACTCCGGCGCGAGAGGGGAGGCTGCGCCGGCAGGGTGGGACGGGGCAGGGTTGGACGGGTTCGTGGTCATGGCGCTTACATCCGTTCCGGCGCCGAGACGCCCAGCAGTTCCAGTCCGTTCGCCAGCACCTGGCTCGTGGCATCGTTGAGCCACAGCCGCGTGCGGTTAAGGTCGGTGATCGGCTCGTCGCCCTGCGGAGCCACCCGGCAGGCATCGTACCAGCGGTGGTAGGCGCCGGCGATGACCTCGAGGTGGCGGGCCACGCGGTGCGGCTCGCGCAGTTCGGCGGCCCTGGCCACGATCGACGGGTAGCTGCCCAGGTGGGACAGCAGTTCGTTCTCGGTCGCGTGCTCCAGGAGGGACGCCTCGAAGCAGTCTTTGCCGTCCACACGGCGCTCCACCCCTGCCGCGACGGCGTTGCGTGCGGTGCCGCGGGAACGGGCGTGCGCGTACTGGACGTAGAACACCGGGTTCTCGTTGCTGTGCTTCTTCAGCAGCTCCGGGTCCAGCGTCAGCGGCGAATCGGCCGGGAAACGCGCCAGCGAGTAACGCACCGCGTCCTTGCCCAGCCAGGAGATGAGGTCCTTGAGCTCAATGATGTTTCCGGCACGCTTGGAGAGCTTGGCGCCGTTGACGGAGACCAGCTGGCCGATCAGGACCTCGATATTGACCTCGGGGTCGTCGCCGGCGGCGGCGGCAATGGCCTTGAGCCGGTTGATGTAGCCGTGGTGGTCGGCGCCCAGCAGGTAGATCTTTTCCGTGTAGCCGCGGTCTTTCTTGGACAGGTAGTAGGCGGCGTCAGCGGCGAAGTAGGTCGGCTCGCCGT
Source organism: Arthrobacter sp. 001422645 (assembly GCF_059816125.1). Taxonomy (NCBI): domain Bacteria; kingdom Bacillati; phylum Actinomycetota; class Actinomycetes; order Micrococcales; family Micrococcaceae; genus Arthrobacter; species Arthrobacter sp. 001422645. The sequence goes on from NZ_JCBANT010000005.1 coordinate 197,809, forward strand.
TCGCGCGGATCATCACACGGTCCTTGTCGTCCCCGAAGTCCGTCGTGCGCAGCCAGACCGCACCGCCGTCGTCGTAGACGTGGCCCTGCTCCCGGAGCCGTGCGACGGCGTCCTCGATCGCTCCGGCGTCGTGGAGTTCCTGCTCGGAGAAGTAGACGTCGAATTCGACGCCGAACTCGGCGAGGGTGCGCTTGATGTCGTGCAGCTGGGCCTTGTACGCCGCGCCGCGGATCACCGGCAGCGCGGCGACGTCGGTCAGTTCACGGATGTCCGGATGCTGGGTCAGTACCTCGTGGCCAAGATCGGCGATGTATTCGCCGGGGTAGCCGCCCTCCGGGACGCCGCGGCCGTGGAGCCGCGAAAGCACGGAGTGCGCGAAGACGTTCATCTGCGATCCGGCGTCGTTGATGTAGTACTCGGCCGTGACGTCCGCGCCGGAGGCCCGCAGGACGCGTGCGATCGCGTCGCCCAGGGCAGCCCAGCGGGTGTGCCCGATGTGCAGCGGCCCGGTGGGGTTCGCGGAGACGAACTCCATGTTGACCGTGTGGCCCGCGAGCGCGGTGTTGGTGCCATAGGCCGGCCCGGCTTCGACGATGGCCTTGGCGAGGGCGCCGGCGGCGGCGGCGTCAACGGTGATGTTCAGGAACCCGGGGCCGGCGATGTCGACGGCGGACACACCGTCGATGGACTTCAGCCGGGCGCTCAGGACCGAGGCGAACTCCCGAGGGTTGGTGCCGGCTGTTTTGGCCAGTTGAAGGGCGATGTTGGTGGCCCAGTCGCCGTGGTCCCGGTTCTTCGGCCGCTCAACGCGCACCTCATCCGGGACGTCGGATGCGGAAAGCCCGATTTCACCGGCGGCGACGGCGTCCTTCAGGCAGGCGGATATGGCGAGGGAGAGTTCTTCAGGGGTCACAGTTCCAGCCTACCGGTGGCCCGCAGGGTGGCGGAATTTGGCGCCCGTCATACCCCGCCGGCGGCCTGCGGAAAAACCACAGCTTGTAGCGGCAGGATCACAGGGTGAACCACTACGCTGAAAGAAACGTCGTCATCGGAGTGTCAGCTGCGGGCCGCCCCTGGCGGGCTTCGGCGTTCACTCCCCATCCGATCGTCGCCAGAGAAATGAGCCGCTGCATGAACACCTCTCTCCGAAAAAGCGTAGTCGTCGGCATCGCCGGACTTTCCTTGGCCGGTTCCGCGGCTGGTTGCGCGCCCGGACAGGCCTCCGGCCCGCAGAACACCTCCGCCGCGCCGTCTGCCGCAACGGGCGGCAGCTACCAGGACGGCACCTACAGCGCCGACGGAAACTACGTCTCACCGAACGGCAACGAGACCGTGGGCGTCGAACTGACGCTTGCCGGCGGAGCCGTGACCGACGTCAAGATCACCCAGCACCCGTCCAACCCGAACACCCGGAAGTTCCAGGGCGAGTTCGCCGGCGGCATCCAGTCCCAGATCGTCGGCAAGCAGCTCGACGAGATCAAGGTCTCAAAGGTGGCCGGTTCGTCGCTGACCAGCGGCGGCTTCAACCAGGCCGTGGAAAAGATCAAGTCCGAGGCCCAGGCGTAGCAGCAAGTCGTAACCTGCCAGTAGCAGGAGGAGGAAACGTGCCGCATCCGGGCTGGACGGGCTTCAGCTTCGACGGGATTGGTACCCGCTGGGAGATCTCGACGCCGTCCCCGCTCTCCGGCGCGCACCGCCGCCAGCTGCTGGACACCGTGGCAGATTACGACGCCGCCTGGTCCCGTTTCCGGCCGGACTCGCTAATCGCGGGCGCCGCGCGGCAGCCGGGACGCTACGAGCTTCCCGCCGGGGCCGCGGCCCTGGGGCCGCTCTACGAAACCCTGTACCGGCTCAGCGGCGGGGCCATGACCCCGCTGATTGGCGGCAGCCTGGAACACCTCGGCTACGACGCCGGCTACTCCCTGCGCCAGGATGGCCCGCCGCAGCCCGCCCCGCCCTGGGACGACGTGCTGGACTGGCAGGGCACCGTGCTGACCACCCGCGCCCCGGTGGTGATCGACGTCGGGGCGGCCGGAAAGGGGCAACTGGCGGATCTCTTGTCGGCCGTGCTGCGCGAAGGAGGCGTCCGAGAGCACTTCATCGATGCGAGCGGTGATTTGCTCAACGCCGGGCCCGCGCCGGTGGACGTGGGCCTCGAGCATCCCTACGATCCGGCCCGGGCGATTGGAATCGTCAGCCTCGGGACCGGCGCACTCTGTGCCTCCGCCGCCAACCGGCGGGCCTGGGGCGACGGACTGCATCACGTGCTGGACGGCACCACCGGCGCGCCGGTACGCACCGTCGTCGCAAGCTGGGCCATGGCGGCGAGCGCCATGACGGCCGATGCGCTGGCAACGGCCCTGTTTTTCGTCGACGGGTTCCGGCTCCAGCAGGAGTTCGACTGTTCGTGGCTGACCGTCTACTCGGACGGCCACGCGGAGTATTCGGCCGATTTTGAAGGGGTGCTGTTCTCATGACCGCCACAATTTCCACTCCGATCGGTTCACGGCTGGACACGGCGCTGGGCCGCTTCACGATGTACCGGCTGGTCCTCTGGGTCCTTGCCGTGCTGGCCGGCTACAGCCTGCTCCTGAACGTGCTCGGGTGGCTGACGTTCGGGCTCCCGGAGATGATCGCCCATCTGGCGCTCTGCCTCGGCCTGACGTATGCCTCCAACCGTGCCATTGCAGCGCTCTTCCACGTGCGCCCGCACTCTGAATCCTCGCTCATCACGGGGTTGCTGCTCTATTTCCTCTTCTGGCCGACGCAGTTCTCGGCAGGGCTGCAGTACCTGGACCTGGCCGGTGTTGCCCTGGCCTGCGTGCTCGCATCGGCCTCCAAGTACGCCCTGGCCTGGCGCGGCCGGCACATTTTCAATCCCGCCGCGGCCGGAGCCTTCATCACCGGGCTGACGGGACTCAATATCGCCACCTGGTGGGCCGCGACCCCCGCGATGCTTTGGCTCGTGCTGCCCGGGGCCCTGCTGGTTCTGTACCGGGTCCGGAAGCTGCTGATGGGGGCGGTGTTCACGCTGGTGGCGGTGTCAATCGTGGCCGTGGAACTACTGCGCGCCGGCATGTCCCTGGGCGAAGCGCTATGGCAGCCCATCGCCCAGCGCCCGGTGCTGTTCTTCGTCGGCTTTATGCTGACCGAGCCGCTCACCCTGCCGCCGCGCCGGTGGCAGCAGCTGGCGCTGGCCGCCGTCGTCGGCCTGCTGTTCGCCGTCCCCTACAACCTGGGCTTCGTGGCCAACTCCCCGGAGCTTGCGCTGCTGGCGGGCAATGCGCTCGCCTTCATCGCCGGGCAGCGCGGCCGCGTCCTGCTCCGCTTCCGCAGCTCCCGGCCGTTGACCCCGACGACGACGGAGTTCAGCTTCCAGCCCGAGCGCCCGCTCCGCTTCACCCCGGGGCAGTACATCGAACTGAACCTGCCACACGGGAAGGCCGACCACAAGGGCCGGCGGCGGGTGTTCAGCCTGACCAGTCCCCCGGGCTCCGCCGAGCTCAGGATCGGTGTGGGAACGGCCGGTCCGCTGTCCACCGCCAAGCGGGCGCTCCTTGACCTGGAGGCCGGCGACGAGCTGACGGCCACGACTGTGGGCGGGGACTTTGTCCTGCCGCGGAATCCCGGAACGCCGGTGCTGCTCATCGCGGCGGGCATCGGCATCACGCCATACCTTGCCCAGCTGTCCGACGGCTCCGCCGGGGACCGCGACGTGGTCCTGCTGTACCTCGCCCGGACCACCGGCGAGCTCGCCTATGCCGAAGAACTGGAACGTGCCGGGGTGCGGGTCATCGCGAGGCTTTCCGACGGCTCCCCGCCGCCCGCCTTTATGCAGGACGCCGGCGCGGCCCGGATCGACGGCGCGGCGCTGAAGGAGCTGGTCCCTGACATCGCCGGCCGTGAAGTCTACGTGTCCGGCTCGCCCGCGAGCGTCCGTTCCCTCCGCACTGCCGCCCGCCAGGCCGGGGCGCGGCGGGTCCGCGTGGACTCCTTCTCCGGGTACTGAGGTGCCGGGAGTGTCGATTTTCCCTTGGAGCCCACCTTCCTGCTAAGCTCTAGGACGTCCCGCCGGTAACGGCAGGAACCCTGACTGCCCTCGTAGCTCAGGGGATAGAGCGTCTGCCTCCGGAGCAGAAGGTCGTTGGTTCGATTCCAATCGAGGGCACACACAAAACCCCGCCGTTTCAGTGAAACGGCGGGGTTTTCCCTTGCCCGGAAAATGCCCGGCACCTTGCCGGCAACCACCTCTTGGCATCCGACAGTGTTTGTGGCGGGAGATGCTGGTCTCCGGCTTTGGGGATAAGGCAAAAAGACCCTATTTCCAGGCGCGTTGCGTATGCAATGGTGTAACCATGTGGATCGTCGTGCTGCTCGCCCTTGGGGTAGTGGTCGCTCTCTGGCAAGTCATCTTGGCGGGGCTCATCCTTTGGGCACTTGTAACCTGCATCAGGTGGTGGATCGCGTTCGCTGCAGGAGCGAAGCCGAAGCCGATCCGCCCCCGCAAACCCGTCCAGACCCGGCCGGAGGTCAAGCGCAAACCCGTCCAGACCCGGCCGGAGGTCAAGCCCAAACCTAGGCCCGCACAGACCAGGCCAGAGGTCAGGCCCACGCCGGACTACCTGCCCAGGTGGACTGCCAGCCGTCGGCTGGACTCCGACCTCGAGCATGCCCGGTGGCAGGACGCATTCGACCGCCGGGCCGCCTGACCCGGCCCGACCTGGCGTCGGGCGTTGATGGCGTCGGGCGTTGATGCCGCGCGTCGGCCGTTGATACGGCGTCAGTTCCGGGTTTCGACGATCTCCTTGAGCTTCTCCAGGGCAGGCGGCCAGGCGTCGTCGAACATGGCGACGAATTCGTCCTCGCTGTCAAGCTCCACGTCCACCGTGGTTGCCCCTTGGAACTCGCTGAAGGCGTACTTTTCGTGGGAACCCATAAAGGCCTTCGCAGCCTCGCTCGTGGTGTCATCCTCGCCGTTGACGACCTGCCCGGTGTAGCGCAGGGAGATCAGCTCGTTCGGCCGGTTTTCCTCCACCGTGGCGATCATCCCCGCCACGGAACCGTCGCCGTCGTGCCCCAGGAAACGGATTTCGCTCCCTTGGTTCCAGTCCCCCTCGTAGGAGGACTCGCCGAATACGCTGGTCCACTCGCGGTACGTGGCTTCGTTCAGCATGGTGGTCCACACGTCCTGCACGGGGGCGTTGATCGTCACCGAATACCGTAACTTTTCCATGCGTGATTTTACGTCCGGGCTCAGCCGGCCACCAGTACGAAGTGCAAGACGCAGCACAGCGGACCGAAGGAGCGGGCGCGGCACCCTGCCAATTGTCGGCGCCCGCTCGTAGGCTGTCTGCATCGGCAGCGGGATTCCGGCGGCCGGGCGACTGGACTGGGTGCCGGCTGCCGCACCACGTCGGGATCCCGCCGAAGCACAAAGGGGTCTCACATGCACTGTTCCATCATTCCGCCCTACATGCTCCGCCGCCTGGCGGCCCAGCGCGTGCCGGAGCTCTCCGACGCCGCCCGCGCGGCGAAGGAAGCCCTGCACCACGTCCCGAGCTTCCAGGCGTCCCGGGCAATGCCCGGTCCCGGCAGCCACCCGGGATTGCGCGAGCCCAAGCCGGCCGCGCCGGAGCGGACGGTCTACGACGCCAAGTTCACCGACCAGCTCCCCGGCAGCGCGGTCCGCAAAGAGGGGGAACCGCCCACCGGTGATCCCGCCGCTGATGAGGCCTATGACGGGCTGGGGCACACCCACCGCCTCTACGCCGAAGCCTTCGGCCGAAACTCGATCGACGGCAACGGCCTCCACCTTGATGCCACGGTCCACTACGGCCGCCTGTACGACAACGCATTCTGGGACGGACAGCAAATGGTTTTCGGTGACGGCGACGGCCAGGTGTTCCAGCGGTTCACGAAGTCACTGAGCGTGATCGGCCACGAGCTCGCCCATGGCGTCACCCAGTACTCTGCGGGGCTGGTGTACCGCAACCAGGCCGGCGCGCTGAACGAATCGATGTCCGATGTCTTCGGGGCGCTTGTTGAGCAGTTTGTCCAGCAGCAGCCGGCGGCCGCAGCCGGTTGGCTGATCGGCGAGGGCCTGTTCACGGACCAGGTCCAAGGGACCGCTTTGCGTTCCATGAAGGCCCCGGGAACGGCCTACGACGACGACGTGCTCGGCAAGGACCCGCAGCCGGACTCGATGGACGGCTATGTCCACACGAGCGCCGACAACGGCGGGGTGCACATCAATTCCGGGATCCCCAACCGCGCGTTCTATCTGGTTGCCACGACCCTCGGCGGCAACGCGTGGGATGCGCCGGGCCGAATCTGGTACGAGACCCTGACAGGTGGCACCCTGTCTCCTACCGCCACGTTCGGCGCGTTCGCCAAGGCCACCGCCGCGTCTGCCAAGGAGCTCTTCGGGGCGGACTCCGCCGAGCATGACGCCGTGCGCTCCGCGTGGGAAACTGTGAAGGTAAAGCTCCCCGGAGCCCGGCGAAAGCCCAGCTCATGACCATCCGGGACCCGTGAAGTTCACCGCCCCATGAAAATCACTATCTTGAAAATCACCGTCCCCAGTAAGATCACCGCCCCATGAAAATCACCGTCCCATGAAAATCACCGTCCAGCGCAGCGGCGGCATAGCCGGCATGAAACGGACGTGGACCGTGCAGCCCACGCCACCGGAGGACACGGACCTCTGGCAGCCGCTGATCGAAGCCTGCCCGTGGGACGCCGTCCCACGGGCAGGCCGGGGCGCCTCCGTGGGCCAGCCGGACCGGTTCCTGTACAACATCCGAGCCGGACAGCACCGTGCAACCCTGCCCGAGCAGGCCGTCACCGGGCCGTGGCGGGATCTCGTCGAGACAGCCCAGGCCGCGGCAGAGCCGGAGCCGCGCCTCCCCTAGACTGCGGCGGCCAGGTGCCCGCGGAATGTCCGGCGGTAGGACTGGGGGCTCGTGTCCAGCACCTTGGCGAAGTGGTGCCGCAGCAGCACCGAGTGGCCGAATCCGGATTCGCGGGCGATTTCGTCGATGTTGAGGTCCGTGGTCTCAAGCAGCTCCTGGGCCCGCAACACTCGCTGTGAGTTGAGCCAGGCGGCCGGGGTGGCTCCCGTTTCGGAACGGAAGCGCCGGGCAAACGTCCGCGGAGACATGTGGACCCGCGCGGCGAGTTCGTTGACCGAATGGTCTTCCCCCAGATGACGCACCATCCACTGCAGGAGTTCCTCCATGGGCTCGGAACCGCACCGCGGGATCGGCCGGTCGATGAATTGGGCCTGGCCGCCGTCGCGGTGCGGTGGAACCACCATGTCGCGGGCTATGCCCGCCGCCACGTTCGCGCCGAATTCCACCCGGATCAGATGCAGGCAAGCGTCGATGCCGGCGGCCGTGCCAGCGCTGGTGATGATCCTGCTGTCCTCGACGTAGAGGACGTTCTCATCCACTATCGCAGCGGGGTACCGGCTGGCGAGCTCCTGGGAGTAGTGCCAGTGCGTGGTGCAGCGGCGGCCGTCCAGCAGGCCGGCCCGGGCCAGCGCAAACGCCCCGGAGCAGATGGACATAACCCAGGCGCCGCGGGCGTGGGCATCCCGCAGCGCGTCCAGGACGGACTCGGGGACGTCCTCGTCACGGCCGAAGGGGGTCATGATGACCAGGTCCGCGTCCGCTGCGGAGTCCAGCCCCAGACTCACCTGCATGGACAGCCCGGACTTCATCGGGACGTCGCCCGGCACCGGGGTGCAGACGCGGAAATCAAACGCGGGGACGCCGTCGCCACGCGCCGAGCGGTCGATGCCGAACACTTCGAACGCGGTCGCAAACTCGAAGACCGAGAAGTTGGGGACCACGATCATTGCCACTGATTTGATCATGACTCCATTGTGGCAGAAACAGTGGCAGAAATTATAGCTTTTTGGGCATTTCTGCCACTTCTTTTGCCCGTGCCACCGGAGAACCATGGAGGTATGGAACTCATCGGAATCGCACTCATCGTCCTCATCGTCGTCGGCGTCGCCGCCACCGTCGCAGCCCTCCGCAAGGACGGCCTGGGCCACAACCCCCCGGTCCGCTCGGAGGACTACTGGTCCGCACTGGACCTCCCCAGCAGCAACTACACCTTCCGGATTTTCTGATCCGGCCCTGCAGCCGGATCGCGCCGCACCCAACGAAACGCTTACCCAAGAAACAAACCCGCCCCCGCTGCCCGGCCCCGCCAGGGACCGGGCACTTCCCTGCCGGGAGGATTGCCGCGGAACCGCCACCGGGACAGTTCCCAGTAGACTGTGTGCAGCCATGACACTGCATATCTCCTACCCCGCCGAGCTGCCGGTCTCCGAGCGCCGCGAGGACCTGATGGCCGCCATCGCGGCCAACCAGGTGACCATCATCGCCGGCGAGACCGGTTCCGGTAAGACGACCCAGATTCCCAAGATGTGCCTGGAGCTTGGCCTCGGCGAGAACGGCCTCATCGGCCACACGCAGCCGCGCCGGCTGGCCGCCCGTACGGTCGCCGAACGCATCGCGGAGGAACTCGGCGTCGACATCGGCCAGGAGGTGGGCTTCCAGGTCCGGTTCACCGGGGAGGTCAGCCGCAACACCAAGGTCAAGCTCATGACCGACGGCATCCTGCTGGCCGAGATCCAGCGGGACAAACTGCTGCGGAAGTACAACGCCATCATCATCGACGAGGCGCATGAACGCAGCCTCAACATCGACTTCATCCTCGGATACCTCAAGCGGATCCTGCCGCAGCGGCCGGACCTGAAGATCATCATCACCTCCGCCACCATCGACCCGCAGCGATTCGCCAGGCACTTCGGCAGCGAGGAAGATCCCTCGCCGATCATCGAGGTTTCCGGCCGCACCTACCCGGTCGAGATCCGCTACCGCCCGCTGTCCCAGCCGGCCGGCGGGGCCCCCGGTGACGATGACGTGGCCGCCTCCGAGGACGAACTGGAGGAGGACCGCGATCCGCTGGACGCCGTGTGCGACGCCGTCGACGAGCTCGCGCAGGAAGCGCCCGGCGACATCCTGATCTTCTTCTCCGGCGAACGCGAAATCCGCGACGCCGCCGAGGCGCTCAACGGCAGGATCCAGTCCAACCGGAGACTGGCCGGCACGGAGGTACTCCCCCTCTTCGCCCGGCTCAGCCTGCAGGAACAGCACAAGGTCTTCCACCCCGGCAACAAGCGACGGATTGTCCTCGCCACCAACGTCGCCGAGACCTCGCTGACGGTCCCCGGCATCAAATACGTCATCGACACCGGCACCGCGCGCATCTCCCGCTATTCACACCGCACCAAGGTCCAGCGCCTGCCGATCGAGCGCGTCTCGCAGGCCTCGGCCAACCAGCGCTCGGGCCGTTGCGGCCGCGTCTCCGACGGCATCGCGATACGGCTGTACTCGGAGGAGGACTTCGAGTCCCGGCCGCTGTTCACCGATCCGGAGATCCTGCGCACCAACCTCGCCGCCGTCATCCTGCAGATGACCGCAATGGGCGTGGCCCGCGGGCCGAAGGACGTGGAGAACTTCCCGTTCGTGGAGCCCCCGGACTCCCGCGCCATCAACGACGGCGTCACCCTCCTGCGCGAGCTGGGCGCCCTGAGCGCTGCGCGCCCGCAGGAAGAAACGGGCGACGGCGACGGACGCACCGGCCGCCGGCCGGCGGGCGCTGCAGGCAGAAACGGCGGCGGGTTGACCGCCGTCGGGCAGCAGCTCGCCCAGCTGCCCGTGGACCCGAGGCTCGGCCGGATGATCGTCGAGTCCGGCAAGCGCGGGTGTGTTCGCGAGGTCATGATCCTCGCCGCCGCGCTGACCATCCAGGACCCGCGCGAGCGTCCCACCGACAAGCAGCAGCTCGCCGCGGAGAAGCACGCGCGTTTCCGGGACGAGAATTCTGACTTCACCGGCTTCCTGAACCTCTGGAACTACCTCCAGGAGAAGCAGCAGGAGCTCTCCTCCACGGCCTTCCGCCGGCTCTGCCGAGCCGAGTTCATCAACTACCTGCGCGTCCGCGAGTGGCAGGACCTCTTCGCCCAACTGCGCCAGCTGGCCCGGCCGCTTGGCATCAGCCTGGACAACAAGCGCCTGGCCGATCCCGTGGGCAACCATGAGGGCATCCACATCAGCCTGCTCTCCGGCCTGCTGAGCCACGTGGGCATCCTCGATGAGCGCAAGCGTGAATACGCCGGCGCCCGCGGCAGCCGCTTCGCGATCTTCCCCGGCTCGGCCCTGTTCAAGAAGTCCCCCACCTTCGTTATGGCCGCGGAACTGGTGGAGACCAGCCGGCTGTGGGCCCGCGTGGCGGCGAAGTTCGACCCGCTGTGGGTTGAGCAGGTGGCGCCGGATCTGGTCAAGCGCAGCTACAGCGAACCGCACTGGTCCAAGAAAATGGGCTCGGTGATGGCCCATGAGAAGGTGACGCTGTACGGCGTTCCCATCATCCCGAGCCGCCGGATCAACTACGGAAGGGTGGATCCGGAACTCTGCCGCGAGCTGTTCATCAGGCATGCCCTGGTGGAGGGCGACTGGCAGACCCACCACAAGTTCTTCCACCGCAACCGGGCCTTGCTCCACGAGGTCGAGGAACTCGAGGCACGGATGCGGCGCCGGGACATCCTGGTGGACGACGAGACGCTCTTCGAGTTCTATGACGCCCGGATCGGCAAGGACGTTGTGTCCGAGCGGCACTTCGACAAGTGGTGGAAGGACGCGCGGCAGCAGGACCCCGCCCTGCTCGATTTCGACCAGGCGCTGCTGATCAGCGAAGACGCCGACGCCCTGGACGACTCGGCCTACCCGCAAGCCATGCTGCACAAGGGATTTGAGCTGCCGCTGAGCTACGAGTTCCATCCCGTGGCCCCCGGATCGCCGCCCAATCCGTCCGACGGCGTCACCGCCGAGGTGCCCGTGCTGTTCTTGAACCAGCTCGACGACGCGGCCTTCCGCTGGCTGATTCCCGGCCAGCGGGTGGAGCTGGTCACCGCCCTGATCAAATCGCTACCCAAGCAGGTGCGCAAGAACTTCGTGCCGGCCCCGGACGTCGCCCGGCAGGCCGTCGCGGCCTTGCAAGCCGACTTCGATCCGGCCACCGACGAACTGGAGGCCTCCCTCGAGCTGGTGCTGCGCCGGCTCCGGGGCCAGGTCATCCCGCCGAATTCCTGGAACTGGGAGGCCGTTCCGCCGCACCTGCGGGTCAGTTTCCGCGTCGTGGACTCCCGGGGGAAGGTGCTGGACGAGGGCAAGGAGCTGACGGCGCTGCAGGAAAGGCTGGCACCGGCCACGCGCCGGGCGATCGCCGAGTCGCTGGGCGCCACGCCCGCGACGACGGCGCCCGCGTCGAACGGCAGGTCCGGCGGGAAGTCCGCCGGGGCCGGTGCGGCACCAAGCTCAGCAGCTTCCGCGGCGGCTGCGTCGGCGGCCTCGACCGGGTTCGCCGAGAAGTCGGGGCTGACCTCCTGGTCCTTCGGAACGCTGCAGCGCCAGGTCAAGGGCACGGTGAAAGGGCACACCGTCACCGGCTATCCGGCGCTCGTGGACGAGGGAACGTCCGTGGCCCTCCGGCTCTTCCAGACCAGTTCCGAACAGGAGCAGGCCATGCGCGGCGGAGTTATCCGCCTGCTCGCCCTGAAGGTGCCGCCGCCTGACCGCTACGTCCTGGAGCACCTGAACAACACCGAGAAGCTGACCTTTAGCCAGAACCCGCACGGCTCGGTCACGGCTCTGATCGCGGACTGCGCCCTCGCCGCCATCGACAAGCTCACCCCGGCCGAACTGCCGTGGGACGAGGCGTCCTTCACTGCACTCTACGAGAAGGTCCGCGCCGAGCTGATCGACACGGTCTTCACCGTCACCGCGGTCGTGGAGCGCATCCTCGCCAGCACCCGCCGGATCGAGAAGGCCCTCAAGGGAACCAGCAGCCTGGCCCTGATCAGCGCCCTCAACGACATCAAGAGCCAGCTGGAGCAGCTCGTGTTCCCCGGTTTTGTGGCACGCACGGGCTACAGCCAGCTCAGCCAGCTCCCGCGTTATCTCGCCGCGATCGAGAAGCGCCTGGAGAAGCTCCCGACGAACGTCCAGCGGGATGCGCAGCACATGGCCGCGGTCCAGGCCCTGGAGGACGACTACGACGACGCCGTGTCGGCGCTTATCCCGGGCCGGCGGGCCGGCGCCGAGTTAACCCAGGTCCGCTGGATGATCGAGGAGCTCCGGGTGAGCCTCTTCGCCGTCGAACTCGGAACAGCGTATTCAGTTTCCGAGAAGCGGATCCGCGCGGTGCTCAACAAGGCGCTGGCGCCGGCGTAGCGGGCCTCAGGCCTCCGGAACGTGGGCCGCGTGCCCGGCGTTCCGGAGGCCTTCGCGGAGCTTCTCCGCGTTGGCGTCCAGCCGTGCCGGATCAGGGTGCTGGTCCGCCGAACCGAAGTCAAAGTCCGCCATCGTGTTGGACGGCCACACGTGCACGTGCAGGTGGTTGATCTCGTAGCCGGCCACGATGAGGCCGGCACGTGCCGCGCCGAACACGCCGACCTGCACGGCACCGATCTTCTGCGCCACCTGCATCACGCGGGCCAGCAGTTCGGGCGACGCGTCCGTCCACCGGTCCACTTCCTCGGTGGGAACCACGAGGGTGTGGCCGTCGGCGAGCGGACCAACCGTCAGGAACGCCACGACGTCGTCCTCCCGCCAGACGAAGCGGCCGGGGATTTCGCCGTTGATGATCCTGGTGAAGAGAGTGCTCATGCGTCTGCCCTTTCCGAGGGTGTTCCGAGGGTACTGGTGTCCAGGACAAAACGGTACTTCACGTCTCCGGCCACCATGCGGTCGTAGGCGTCATTGAGCTGGTCCGCCCGCACCACCTCAACGTCCGAGGTGACGCCGTGCTCGGCACAAAAGTCCAGCATTTGCTGGGTCTCGGCGATGCCGCCGATCAGCGACCCGGCGTACGCGATGCGGCGCCGGATCAGCGCGCCGGGGTTCACCGGGGGCATCTTTTCCGAGGGCAGCCCGAGCTGGAAGAGGGCACCGTCCACCCGCAGGGTGCGGAAGTACGGGTTGAGGTCGTGGGGCGCGGCGACGGTGTCGATGATGACGTCGATGCTCCGGTTCGCGGCGTCCATCGCGGCCTCGTCCCGGGACAGGATGACCTCGTCCGCGCCGAGTTCGCGGGCTGCGGCGAATTTGGACTCCGACGTGGTGAAGACCTTCACTTCGGCGCCCATGGCCTTGGCCAGCTTCACGGCCATATGGCCCAGCCCGCCCAGGCCGACGACGCCGACGACGTCGCCCTCCTCGACGTCGAAGTGGCGCAGCGGAGAGTAGGTTGTGACGCCGGCGCACAGCAGCGGCGCGGCCGCGGCGGGATCAAGGCTTTCCGGGACGTGCAGCACGTAGCGGCGGTCGACGACAACGGAGGTGGCGTAGCCGCCCTGCGTGATGGCGTCGCCGTTCCGGCGGTCCTTGGCGCCGTAAGTCCCGGTCATGCCGTTTTCGCAGTACTGCTCCAGGCCGTCGAGGCAGCTGTCGCATTCGCGGCAGGAATCCACCAGGCAGCCGACGCCGACCAGCTCACCAAGGGTGAAGTCGTCGACGGCGGAGCCCACCCGGCTGACCCGGCCGACGATTTCGTGGCCCGGGACCAGCGGGTAGTTCTGGCTTCCCCACTCACCGCGGGTGGCGTGGACGTCCGAGTGGCAGAGCCCGCAGAACTCGATGGCGATCTCGACGTCGTCCTCTTTCGGCGAGCGGCGCGCCACCGTCAGCGGAACCAGGCCGCTGTCGCTGGCTGTGGCACCGTAGGCGGCGGCAAGGCGGGGGCCCGGCGTTCCCGTTACGTCCGCGGTGCCTGTGGCGCCTTCGGTGTCGGCGGCGTCCGCGGACAGATCGGGCAGCGGCTTGGCGAGGGGCGGCGGTACGGGGCGTCCAGGAGTCATGACTTGACGCTAACCCGGGCGGCGGGAGTTGGCCAATCAGAACGAGGGCTTTCGTTCCGTGCCTGCGACGATAGTGACGTGGAATCTCAACCAGTCACCGCAGCCGATGTCCAGGCAGCTGACCGCATGTGGGGCGCTTACGCCGCCGCGCATCCCGAAGCCGTTGCCGCGTCCCCCGAATACACCGTGGAGCACTTCGGTGATTCGAAACGGCTCGCCAACGATCTCCTCGGTATTGTTCTCAGCGGAAGGAAACGCGCGACGGCGGAACTCGTCGCGGACTTCATCGCCCGCGGCGACCAGGTGCCCCGGATCGGATCCCACTGGATTGCCTGCGACGGCGATGGGCTGCCCCGCATCATCATCCGCAGCAGGGAACTCCGCATCGGCCCCTTCACGAGCGCTGACAGCGCCTTCGCTCGTGATGAGGGCGAAGACGACATGACGCTGGAAAGTTGGCAGCGTGAACACCGCCGATACTGGACGCGGGTCTCCGCCGCCGCCGGGCGTGAATGGTCAGAAGACGACGAGATCGTGTTTGAGCGCTTCGCCGTGGTCTGGCCGCCCGAGCACGCGGACGCACGCTCGGTTTAGTGTCAGAGGGCGTCGGGCCGACCGGCCCGTTCCGGGGGCTTCCATTGGTTGTCGGTGGTGCCCGGTACGTTGGTTTTATGGACGGCGAGCAGAAGCCCGGCGGGGTTTCAGAAGCATCGACAGACAGCACGGCCACGGGCTGTGAGAGTGCTGCGCTGATCGACCAGATCCGTGATCTCGAGGACCAGAAATCTGCCCTGTCCGCCCGGCAGGCCCGCCTGTCCGTCGCTTTTGACCTGGCCCAGCGCCGTGAACAGGCCGCCGCCGGGATGCCCGCGGACCAGCTCGGGGCCGGGGTCGCCGCGCAGATCGCCCTGGCCCGGCGCGAATCCCCCGCCAAAGGCGGCAGGCTCCTCGGCCTGGCCAAAGCCCTGGTCACCGAAATGCCGCGCACCCTGGCGGCGCTGGAAGCCGGGCAGATCAACGAATGGCGCGCCACCCTCCTGGTCCGGGAGACCGCGTGCCTGACCGCGGAGGACCGGGCGGCCGTCGACGAGGAGCTCGCCGCTGACACCGGGACGTTCGACGGCGCCGGGGACCGGCGCATCATCGCCGCGGCCCGGGCCGCGGCCTACCGCCGGGACCC